>CACYHJ010000291.1 GCA_902774165.1 Oscillospiraceae bacterium | reverse complement strand
ATCATATTCCGTCGCGGGGCCGTTCATAAGGGTGAAATCCGTGGTGCGCGCAAGGATCGGTGTCCCGGAACCGCCGATCTGCATAAAGTATACGGTGACCGAGGCACGCGTGAGACTCGTTTCCGGAAGGTCGCCGGCAAAGGGAAGCTCCACGCTCTTCCCGGCGGCAATAAACTGTCCGAAGGGAAGGTCAAACGTGATGTCGATGCCCTGCGCCTCTACTGCGGTGATGAACACCGGGAAATTGGATGTGTTCGTTACGGTCAGCGCGGTATCCTCAGAGGAAAGATAGCCTTCGACGCTTGTATTGAACCTGGCGTGTACGCCGGAATTCGTGCTGACGGTGCTCTGGAACTGGGGGAATTCCGGATCTTCGTGAACGTCCGCGATCGGATCTGCGGAGAGAAGCTGTCTGCGGATGAAGCTCAGACTTCTCGGATCCATGCGTTCCTGACCGTGATAATAACCGTCGATAAACCAGGTGTTCTCCGGCAGGAAACAGGTGGAAGCGTCAATCTCCATCGACGGAGAGAGATGATTATGGCTGTGGTCGGTGCAGGTGGTGTAAAGACACTGATAGCCGTCGTTGAACCGCTGTCCGTAAGGCGCGCAGGTGGCGCCGGTAGCGGCGTTCACGGGAATTATGCCGTCGGAGTTGATCTCCATGCCGGTGACGGCGTCAAAGCCGAAGCCGGCGAGAATTGAGATCTTAGTCCCGGACTTCTGCGCCTTCTGAAGGTTTTCGGTGAAGTGCGCCATGTAGGTCTCGTGGAAATAGGTCGTCTCTTCAATCAGTTTTTTACTTGCAACCGGATCGAGGGTCGCGATGCATTCGTCAAGATTTTCCAAGGGAACAAAATCCCAAAGGCTGGGCCAGTAACCGACGATTTCTTTGATCAGCGGCATCAGCGCAAAAATCAGATTGTCAACGCCGCCCAGCGGCTCCGCGGCCAGAAGCCAGTCGAACTCCGTGCTGGTCTGCTGGTTATACTCAAAGAATTTCAGAATGCTCAGCTCGTCAAGCTTGACCTGCTCCGTCAGCGCGTCGTACGCCATCGCGGCGCCGCCCAGCGCGGGAACGCACATCACAACGCTGTTGACGTATTTCCCCGCGTCGTCCGCGTGCATACTGAGATATGTGCCGACAACCTGCCCGCCGTGGCTCTGGCAGAGAATATTGACCTTGCCGCAGCCGGTGGTTTCGATGATGTTCGTGATCAGCGTGTCCAGACGGTTCGCGTTGAAGATCGCGCCCATTCGGAAATCCGAAGACGCCATATAAATCTTGTCGGTGTCGTAAATTTCATCAATATAGCCCTTCAGCCTCTGGTGACGGTCTTCAAGGTTGGACCAGCGGGACCCTTCCGCCGTCAGCTCAAGCACAGGATGCACGTCGTATTTGCTGGTGCCGTCCGGGTTGCATGCCATTTCGCCGACATAGAGATCAAGCAGCGGCTGAAGTGTTTCCCGCAGCTTTTCAGTGTTGCCGATACCGTAACTGCCGAGCCCTGTTGCGAGATCCGCAAGATTTTCTTTTACGGTTTCGAGAATCGCGCTGTAATTAACCCACCAGATGTCCCGTTTCGTGCCGTCCGGATCAACGACGTAAAGCTGGGAAGAACTGTAGCCGGGAACGATCACGACGGGGTAGTTGTTGAATTCGCTTTTCGATGCGTCGGCCGCAGCAGCGGGAACGATCAGCAGTGCCGCCATCAGCAGGCTCAAAAATACACAGAGTACTTTTTTCACGGAAAACACTCCTTTGTTTGCATTATACTGTTCGCAATCAGATCTTTTCAACGCCGATGACTGCCGTTTCGCCGTTGATATCCCATTCTTTCGTGTATCCCTTCGCCTCGCCGAGGGTGACGGAATCGGCAAGCACGACTTTCTGAAGCTCTTTGCCGTAAAGCGCAAGCGCCGCGGGGATTTTTCCCCCGACGGTCATTGTGACGTTGATACGGTCGGTCACGTCGAACCCTGCTTCCTTCCGCATGGTCTGGATCTTGCTGATCAGCTCGCGGACGTAGCCCTCGTTTTCAAGCTCGGGTGTGATTTTTGTGTCAAGCGCAACGGTCACGCCGCGGTCGGAGACGGTGTACATCCCTTCGGTCTGGTTTGCCTCGATCAGAAGATCCTCCTCGCCGAGGCGGACCTCGCCGTCGGAAAGCGCAAGGGTGATCGCGCCGTTTTCGTCAAGCTCCTTCTTTGCTTTGTTGCCGTCGGCAATCGCGGCAAGAGCGCTGCGGATCTCGCCGACCTTCTTGCCGAACTTCGGGCCGACGGTCTTCAGCTGCGGCTTGAAGGAGTAGCTGACGAATTCATCCGCGCTGTCGGCGAAGGTGACCTCCTTGACGTTCAGCTCATCCTTGATGATGTCGGTAAACACCTCGTCCAGCTGACTTTTCGCGACGACTCTGAGTGCGGAGAGCGGCTGCCGGTTCTTGATGTTCGCGCCGTTTCGCGCGCTTCTGCCGAGGATGACGACCTGAAGCACCTCTTCCATCGAGTTTTCCAGCGCGTCGTCGACCATCGCGTCGTCGCAGACCGGGAATTCACAGAGGTGGATGCTCTCCGGCGCGTCGGGATCGACGGAGCGGACAAGATTCTGGTAGATCTCCTCCGCCATGAAGGGGATCATCGGGGCGGCGGCTTTTGCAGTCGTGACCAGCGCGGTATAAAGAGTCATATAAGCGTTGATCTTGTCTTGCTCAAGCCCCTTCGCCCAGAACCGGTCGCGGCAGCGACGCACATACCAGTTGGACAGCTCGTCGACAAAGTTTGCCAGCGCCTTGCCCGCAGAGGGAATGTCATATTCGTTCAGCTTTTCGTCCACGGTTTTGACCATGGTATTCATCTTGGAGAGCGCCCACTGATCCATAATGGAAAGGCTTTCTCTGTCAAGCGTGTGTTTGGTGGGATCAAATCCGTCGATATTCGCGTAAAGGACGTAGAACGCGTAGGAATTCCAGAGTGTGCCGAGGAACTTGCGCTGGCCCTCAATCACCGCGTCGTCATGGAAGCGGTTGGGCAGCCAGGGCGCGGAGTTGGTGTAGAAATACCAGCGGATCGCGTCCGCGCCGTGTTTCTCAAGGGTCTCGAACGGGTCGACGGCATTGCCTTTGGATTTGGACATTTTCTTGCCGTCCTTATCCTGAACGTGACCGAGCACGATGACGTTTTTATACGGCGCCTTGTTGAACAGCAGCGTGGAGATCGCCAGCAGGGAATAGAACCAGCCGCGGGTCTGGTCGATCGCCTCGGAAATAAAGTCCGCGGGGAAGTGGCTCTCGAAAAAATCTTTGTTTTCAAACGGATAGTGATACTGTGCAAAGGGCATCGCGCCGGAGTCGAACCAGCAGTCGATGACTTCGGGCACGCGCTTCATGGTTCCGGAGCAGCAGGGACATTTGATCGTGACCGCGTCGATATAAGGACGGTGCAGCTCAATTTCATCCGGGCAGTTGTCGGAGAGCTCCTTCAGCTCGGCGATGGAGCCGACGGAAAGCTGCTTGCCGCAGTCCGGGCATTCCCAAACGTTCAGCGGCGTGCCCCAGTAACGGTTTCTGGAGATCCCCCAGTCCTGCACGTTCTTGAGCCATTCGCCGAAACGGCCGGTGCCGATGCTCTTCGGGATCCAGTTGACGGTATCGTTATTGCGCAGCAGGTCGTCGCGCACTTCGGTCATCTTGATGAACCAGGAATCGCGGGCGTAATAAATCAGCGGGGTGTCGCAGCGCCAGCAGAAGGGATAGTCGTGCTCGAATTTCGGCGCGGAGAAGAGAAGGCCGTCCTTTTCGAGATCGGTAAGAATCTTCGGGTCCGCGTCCTTGACGAACATACCCGCCCAAGGGGTTTCTTTGGTCAGATGGCCCTGACCGTCCACGAACTGAACGAAGGGAAGGTCGTATTTCTGCCCGACCCGGTTGTCGTCCTCGCCGAACGCGGGCGCGATATGGACGATGCCCGTACCGTCGGACATGGTGACGTAATT
>CACYHJ010000290.1 GCA_902774165.1 Oscillospiraceae bacterium | reverse complement strand
GACAAGCAGAAGACCGACGATTGCGTTTACGTTACCGCCTTGAACTGTCCGAAACAGAAAGCCTATGAATCCATGATGACGACAAAGCGCCGGTACGGAAAGATGGGCGGGAACGTCGCTTATCACGGTTTTCAAAGCTTCCGGGAGGGCGAGGTCTCCGCGGAGCAGGCGCTTGCCATCGGTCGGGAAACAGCGAAAAGAATGTGGGGAGACAAATATGAAGTCCTGATCGCCGTGCATCAGAACACGGAGAACCTGCACTGCCACTTTGTTATTAACTCCGTGTCATTCAAGACCGGAGAGAAATTCAAAAACAAAATCGCGGACCACATCCGCTTCCGCGAGATCTCCGACGAGGTATGCAGAGAAAACCAACTGTCTGTATTGGAAAATGCGCCGTTCTTCGGCGGCGAGAAAGGCGCGTACTGGCTGCACAAAGAAGGGAAGCTCACGCGAAGAGATATGGTGAAAGCAGACGTACAGCGGGCGTTGAGTGTTTCCGTGAAGTATGCAGATTTCTTTATGAACCTGCGGCGGTTGGGCTATGAGGTCGACGAGCGGCGGTTATCCGTTCGGGCGCCCGATTGGGAGCGTAATATCAGACTGTCAAGCGTCGGGATCACTCCTGAATTCATCGAAAACGAATTCCATCGACATCTGAACTCTATGGAATGGTATGCGTATTACCGGGTGCATTTTATCCCGAAACCGAAATCAACTCCTCTGGAATCCCTGATAAAAGACCTTGAACGGGAAATACACTACAGCAGAAGCGGCGTTGGCGTTTTGATCGGCGCTGCTTTTCTCATTATGGCGATGCTGCTCCAGGCCGCGCTGGAGAACGCAAAATACACGCCGCTGTCCCCGACAATGCGAATGGAGGTGAGAAACGTCAAAGAATATCTTTCCGATTATCACTATCTGAATGACAACCGTATTCAAACGACAGATGAATTGAAGACCGCGATTTCCGACACAAAAGACAAGATCGCCGTTCTTGAAGCAGAGCGGCAAGGCGCCCGCAACAAAATGCGAAGGGCGACGCCGGAAGAGAAACTCCATCTAAAGGAAAACGCGAAAGCCGTTACAGCGAAAATCACACCGTTAAGAACGTACTTAAAGCGACTGCAACGGATCTATGACAAATCCGATTATGTATACAAAATGATAGAAACAGAACAAAAACTTGAGCGCCAAGCGGCGCGAAACAAAGAAAGGAGCCGATAAATATGGCAAAGAAAAAAGATTATCCGCAGCCCGATCCGGCTGCGATCCAAGCGATGCGCAATATTGTAAATGCAGCAGAGCAAGGAAGAAAAGAAAAAGAACAGAACGGGAAGGCAAAAGTCTATATCCCGATCGACCGTCTTCACGATTACCCCGATCATCCATACAAGGTTCTTGATGATGAGAGCATGGACGCTTTGACTGAAAGCATCAAAGAACGCGGGATAATATCTCCGATCCTGATCCGTCAATGGGAGAACGCGCCCGGAGAATATGATATCATAGCTGGGCACCGCAGGGTGCACGCGGCAAGAAAGGCAGGGCTGACGTCAGTCCCTGCCTTTATTTGTAACGTCTCGCGCGACGAGGCGGCGATCATGGTCGTTGACAGCAATCTGCACCGTGAACGCATCCTCCCGAGCGAGAAATCAAGAGCGTATAAGATGTGGTACGAAGCAAAAAAAAGACAGGGAGAACGCACGGATTTAACTTCGTGCCAAGCTGGCGCGAAGTTGCGTACAGATGAAATGCTTGCCGAAATCACAAATGAAAGTGCGCGGCAGATCCAGCGTTACCTTCGTCTGAATGACTTGATCCCTGAATTGCTTGATCTGATGGACGAAAACAAAATCGCCCTGGGCGTCGGCGTTGAATTGTCTTATCTGCCCGACGACCTTCAATATATTGTACTCGGTCAGATCGAAGAGCTTGATTGTACGCCGTCCTACGCACAGGCAAACCATATGCACAAGGCATATGCCGCCGGCACATTGACGGAAGAGGCAATTTCAAAAGAGCTGGAGAAAGAAAAACCGAATCAAAGAGAAAAGATCACGATCCCGATGGAAAAGCTTTCTTCGTATTTCAGAGATGACGCCACGCCGCAGGATATTAAAGAATATATCCTGAAGCTGCTGGAAGAAGACCGTCAGCGTAAGCGCCGCGCACGCAGCAGGGAAGCGAGGTGAGCGTATTGAGTAAGAATCATTTTAACACGGTCTCCCTTGATTCGGGGGACCGTGTGTATACGGTCAACGGAGTGAAATATACCGTTTCCGCACATTTCATTCAGGACGATACTCAAAATGATACTTCACTCAGAGACAGAATCAAATCGTATATCGGCAGTGCATTCGCAGATTTGAACCATGATGACAGACCGATTAAAATAGAATCCGATTATGTATGTTCGACTGCCGGGAAGGAGGATCAATGCAGTCAGACAAGGTAAAAGAAACCATCGGCATCACCGCTCTTTACTGCCGCCTTTCCAGAGACGACGGAAAGGAATGTGAGAGCAATTCCATCAGCAACCAAAAGAAAATGCTGAAACAGAAGGCGAAGGAATACGGTTTCCAGAATGTGAAATATTATGTGGACGACGGTTATACGGGCACCAATTTCAACCGTCCGGGATTTCAATCCCTGCTTGATGATATTGAAATGGGGTATATTGCCGTCGTTATGGTCAAGGACCTGTCCCGCCTCGGCAGAGATTACGTCGCCGTCGGGCACTATACGGACATCTATTTCCCGGATCACAACATCCGCTTTATCGCGATAAACGATCTGGTGGACAGCGACGAAGGAGAAAACGAGATCGCACCGTTCAAGAACGTGATGAACGAAATGTATGCCCGTGACATCAGTCGGAAGGTCAGAAGCGCGCACCGCATCCGCGGCAATATGGGCGAACCTCTTTCGCAGCCGCCTTACGGATATATGAAAGACCCTGCATATCCAAAGCGCTGGGTCATCGATCCGGAAGCGGCGGAAGTCGTACGCAGGATCTTCAGGCTGTGCATGGAAGGCAAAGGAAATGAGGCGATTGCGCATATCCTGATGGATGATAAGGTTCTGGTTCCCATGGCATATTGGAAAAGCAAAGGTTTTAACAAAGGCGGCAGAAAAACGCAGCAGGATCCTTATCACTGGTGCAAGACGACCGTTGAAAAAATACTGTCCCAACAGGAATACTGCGGCGACGTCATTAATTTCAAAACCTATTCCAAATCCTTCAAAGACAAACGCAGAATAGAGAATCCGGAGGAAAATTGGGTGATATTCAAAAACAAACATGAACCGATCATCGAAAGAGAGGTTTTCGAGCGCGTACAGAGCATGATCGCGAGAACAAGGCGCAGAGTTCCGAAAAAAGAAAATGAAGAAACCAGTATCTTCAACGGTTTGGTCCGCTGCGGCGACTGCGGGCATAAAATGCACTATCATATCAACTCAAAGAACCATGATATCCGCTTTTTCGCCTGCTCCAATTCGAAAGTCGATAAACGCGGCACATGCACACCAAAGCGGCATTACGTCCGCGCCGACGCAATAGAAGAAATCGTAAAATTGGAGCTTCAGCGGCTGATCGCTTTTCTGAAAGCAGACGAGGACGCGTTCATTGACCTTTTGACAGAAAAGACAAACAACGATATGTTTCGCGAAAAGAAGATATTTGAAACGGAGATCCAGCGCTGTATTTCCCGTCGGGAAAAACTGACGGAAAAGTATGAAAAGCTGTATGAAGACAATCTTGCGGGAAAAGTGACAGACGAGTGGTTTATGGAATTGTCGCACAAATATGAGGTCGAACGACTGGAGCTCAAAGATAAGATCACGGAGCTGCGCGTAAAGCTGGACGGGCTCAGCCAGATGCAGATCGGCAGGGACCACTTCGTTTCGGCGATCCGCAAATTCATGGAGATGCAGACGCTGACCGCGCCGCTGCTGCAGGAGCTGATCGACCACATTGACGTGTTTGAGGCAGAGGGCTTCGGCAAAAACAAAACC
>CACYHJ010000289.1 GCA_902774165.1 Oscillospiraceae bacterium | reverse complement strand
CTCACCTACGGCGACGGCGTGTCGGATATTGACATCGGAAAGCTGCTGGAATTCCACAAAGAAAAGGGCCAGATGGCGACGCTGACCGCGATCCAGCTGGCGCAGCGCTTCGGCGTGCTGGATATCGACGACAGCGACACCGTGCGGGAATTCCGCGAGAAGCACACCAACGACGGCGACTGCATCAACGGCGGCTTCATGGTGATGGAGCAGGGCATCTTCGACCTGATCGAGGACGACCGGACCGTGTTCGAGAAATACCCGCTGGAGCAGGCGGCGAAGATGGGGCAGCTCAACGCCTACCGCCACACCGGCTTCTGGCAGCCGATGGACACCATGCGCGACAAGGAGCTGCTGGAGCGCCTGTGGGCGAGCGGCGAAGCGCCCTGGAAAAACTGGTGAACGGCATGAATCTGTTTGAATTTTATAAAAACAAAAAAGTCCTTGTCACCGGCCATACCGGCTTCAAGGGATCATGGCTTTCAAAGATCCTCGTCATGGCGGGCGCGGACGTGACCGGCTACGCGCTGGAACCGCCCACGGACCCGGCGCTGTTCCCGATGATCGGCGTCGAGGGCAAAATGCGCTCGGTGATCGGCGATATCCGGGATTTTGACAAGCTGAAAAAAGTATTTGATGAGACAAAACCCGAGATCGTGCTGCACCTTGCCGCGCAACCCATCGTCATCACCTCCTACGAGCAGCCCCGCTATACCTACGAAACCAACGTGATGGGCACGGTCAACGTGCTGGAGTGTGCGCGCCTGTGCGACTCAGTGAAATCGATCCTGAACGTCACCACGGACAAGGTCTATCAGAACAACGAGTGGTGCTGGGGCTACCGGGAGAATGAGCCGCTGGACGGCTACGACCCCTATTCCAATTCCAAATCCTGCTCGGAGCTGGCGACCCACAGCTATAAATGTTCTTTCTTTGATGAAAAGGGCGTCGCGGTCTCCACCGCGCGGGCGGGCAACGTGATCGGCGGCGGCGATTTCGCGGCGAACCGCATCATTCCCGACTGCGTGCGGGCGGCGATCAAGGGGGAGCCCATCAGCGTGCGCAACCCCAATTCCACAAGGCCCTATCAGCATGTGCTGGAGCCGCTCTCGGTGTATCTCACCATCGCGGCGGCGCAGTATGAGGACCCGACGAAGCAGGGCTATTACAACGTGGGCCCCAACGACAGCGACTGCCTGACCACCGGGGAGCTTGCGGGCATCTTCTGCGAGACTTGGGGGAACGGGCAGACCTTCGAGGCGGTCAATAAAAACGGCCCCCACGAGGCGAATTTCCTCAAGCTGGACTGCTCGCTGGTGAAATCCGCCTTCGGCTGGCGTCCCCGCTGGAGCGCCCGTCAGGCGGTGGAAAAAACCGTGGAATGGTCGAAGATTTACGCCGCCGGCGGGGATACCGCAGCGGCGGCGGAAGGGCAGATTGCCGAGTTTTTCAGCAAATTCTGATTTAGCGAAGCTAAATCAGAATTTGCAGTGATTAGTGGTCAGTGGCCAGTTGTCAGTTAAGGTGCGGTCGCAAGCGACGCGCCATTATAGAGGATAAAGCTTTATATTCTGTGCATAAAGGCGGGTTTTTACCTGATTCACCATAACGCTTTGATTTGAAAATATTGTTTTCTATATAATAGAAAGGCAGCGCTTTTCCGAAACTGACCACTGATCACTGACCACTGGCCACTCAAATTCTGATTTACGGGGCGCAAGCGCCCCGCTAAATCAGAATTTCCCCACCTAATATATTATACACGAAACGAGGACGAACATGACCGAACAGCAAGCGCGCGCAGAGATCCTTGCCAAGGTAAAGGAATACTGCGATACATATCATAAAAAGAAAGAATACGAAACGGGGGACCGCATCCCCTACGCCTCCCGCGTCTACGACAGCGACGAGATGACTAATCTCGTGGATTCCGCGCTGGAATTCTGGCTGACCGCCGGCAGATACACCGCGAAATTCGAGAAGGAATTCGCGAACTATCTGGGCGTCCGGTTCTGCTCGCTGGTGAATTCCGGCTCCAGCGCAAATCTGCTGGCGTTCGCGGCGCTGACCTCGCCGCTTCTGGGCGACCGCCGCGTTTTCCGCGGTGACGAGGTTATCACCGTCGCGGCGGGCTTCCCGACCACCGTCACGCCGGTGATCCAGTACGGCGCGGTGCCGGTGTTCGTGGACGTGACGATCCCTCAGTACAATATCGACGTGACGAAGCTCGAGGACGCGCTTTCCGAAAAGACGAAGGCGGTCATGATCGCCCATACCCTGGGCAACCCCTTCGATCTGAAGGCGGTCCGGGCGTTCTGCGATAAACATGATCTGTGGCTGGTGGAGGACAACTGCGACGCGCTCGGCTCGAAATATACCCTCGACGGCAAGACGTATTCTCACGATTTAATCGTCAACAAGGCGCTGGAGTTCATTCGCGAAAACAAGGACAAGCCGTTTTTCTGCTATATGCCGGTTACGATTCCGCATGCCGCCATGCAGGTTCCGGAACCGTACATGACCCCGTGGCGCGAAAAATACCCGGAGTTCGAAAACGTCTTGGGGCGCTATTCGTACAATACTGTCGTTCGCAATCCGGTAGCGGCGTTTCCCGCCATGGTAACGCGTCTGGACGACACCGTCGGGCAGGTTCTCGACCTGCTTAAAGAGCTGGGGCTGGAAGAGGACACAATTGTCATTTTCACCAGCGACAACGGACCCCATCACGAAGGCGGGCATCGACCGGACTTCTTCAATTCCTCCGGCGCCGTTCGCGGTCTGAAACGCGACCTGTACGACGGCGGAATTCGGGAACCGTTTGTAATTCAATGGAAAGGCAAAATCCAGCCGGGGACTGTTACAGACCACGTCGCCGCGTTCTGGGACATTCTTCCCACGTTTGCTCAACTTGCCGGGGCGAAAACGCCGGACAACATCGACGGAATCAGCCTCGTCCCGACTCTGCTGGGCGACCCGGACAATCAGAAGTCCCACGAGTACCTGTACTGGGAATTCCACGAGATGGGCGGGAAACGCGCCGTTCGATTCGGGGACTTCAAAGCGGTTCAAAACGACATGAACAAAAAGCCCCGCGGGAAAATCGAGATTTACAATATCGTCGAAGACCCCAAAGAGCTCAACAACCTCGCCGACCAACGCCCTGACCTCGTTCAGAAAGCCAGAAAGATACTCAATTCAGCGAGAACCAGTAATCCGATTTGGAATTGGAAGTAATAACGAAAACCTAAAGTTAATAACGACGTTTACTCGGGTCAGTCCGTTCACGGATTAGACGGATTAAACGGATTTTCACCGATTGATTAATTGACAATTCAATCAACATTCGTAAATCATTGGACTTTAAACACGAAAAACACGAAATAAGCGAAAATTACGAAAAAATGACATTATAATAAACCTTTCGATTGTTTCATTCTTTTCGTGTATTTCGTGTTAAAAAATCATTCAAAGTGTATAACGTCCACGTTTTGCTCACACGCGCCAACTTGTTGGATGAACCCTTAACAGAACAATTTCATATTCCTAAAATGTCCCACTCCCTATTCCCTATTCCCTACTCCCTAATAGCCCTTGTCTTGCTGATAACCTCCGTATCCTCCGCCATGGACGTTGTTACAGTCAAGACGGACGGCGGCGAGAAAACGCTTGAGGGCGAGATTATCGTCAACGCCAAAGACGGCGGGATTGTTATTCGCGATGCGATGAACTTTCTGCACCCTGTAACGCCGGACAACATCGTCAGCAAGACGTCCGACGACCGACCGTTTGCGTACAATACGGCTTCGGAAATCAAGGAGAAAGCGCTCAAGGAGCTGCCGCCTGGGTTTAAGGTTTTCGAGTCGAAACATTACCTGATTTTCTACGAAACGTCCGAGGCGTTCGCCCGATGGACGGCTCAGCTGTTTGAGAATCTGCATAACGTCTTTTATAACTTCTGGACGTCTAACGGCATGAAGCTGTCGGAACCGTCTACGCCTCTGATTGCGATAATTTTTGCTG
>CACYHJ010000288.1 GCA_902774165.1 Oscillospiraceae bacterium | reverse complement strand
AAGCATAAATTTGGCATGAGTATGTCAGATGATATCTATTTGTATATTTGACTGATACTAATGCCTAATGCCCAGTGCCTGATGCCTAAATTCTGATTTATCGCGCAGCGATAAATCAGAATTTATTTATGAAACAAATTCCCTACGATCCTTCCGAGCAGCTTGGTATATCGGTCGATCAGCGAGAACAGGAAATCCATAAAGCCCAGGTCGACGGTGCGCTTCGCGCTCCCGGTCGCCTTCTCCTGATTCAGCATGAACGCCTGCGTATACACGACGCCGCCCTCTCCGAAGACCTCGGCGCGCACATAGCCGCCGACCGCGTCCGCGTAGTCGTCCAGATCGATCACGGCCTCGTCCGCCTTCGTCACGGCGAACTGCTTCCCGTCGGAGATCCAGCGCACGATCAGGGCGTTTTCGCTGTTGACCGCGATGGTGTTCTCACCGTCGTCCACAAACAGGGAATCAATCGCCGGGCGGGTCTGTTTCGCGAAATATCCCGCCCCGTCGAGGGCGCTGTAACTCGCGCCGACGTTGCCGTCGTCGGAGGAATGCTCGATCTCGTCGCGCTCCGCTTCGTAGGCGGCGATCACACCGCAGAGCTCGTTGTAAAGATCGGTCTCGCCGTAAAGATCTTTGATCCCCTGCGCGATGGCGACCAGCTCGTCATAATTGCCGATGCAGGTGCTCTGGGGGAAGAAGGTCCCGTTTTGCAGCGCGGTTTTCAGCGCGGCGGAGGTCTTTTCGTTTGCCAGCACGACGGTGCTGCCGGTGTCGATCTTGTCGAGCTGATGGGCGTCGCTGGTGGCGAGCGCCAGCACGGTTTCTCCGTCGGCGGCGGCTTTGGTAAGAAGGATGTCCCAGAGCTTCCGGTCGTAACGGGTCCTGCCGTCGCCCTTGGAGTTGATGTCAATGCCCAGACAGGAATCAAACTCCGTGATCAGGCCGTAGAATTTATTGATGAAATATTTATAATTGAGGTTTTCGTCATTGTAAGCGTCCTCGGTGTAGAGCTCATAGCGGGCCTGGGTGTACTCGCCGGGATGGTTGATGACCGAAAGCCCGCCCGCCTTGTCCACGCCGGAGATGGCGGTGCGGTAGTCGGAGGGGGCGTTGTTTTTGAACTCGGCGAACCAGCTGTTGACGTGGGCGTTGACGCTGACCGCGTTGTTTTCGGTGCCGAAGGGCACGCGCAGGATCTCTCTGCCGTCGCCTGTGATGAGATAATCGTCGCCGCCGCGGGTCTCGACGGCGTAGGTCATGCCTTTTTCGAACGCGCCGCTGTCGCCCAGATAATCCAGCTCGCCCTCGTTTCTGCCGACGGCGGTCAGGAATTTGCCGATCAGGTTGTAGCCGAGGGGCTCACGCCAGCTCATGTCGAGGGTGCCGTGGTCGGTGACCGCCACGATATCAAAGCCGGTCTCATAATGGCGCTCCAGACTTTGACGCAGGGAGATGCTGCCGTCGCTGGCGTTGGTGTGGGAGTGCAGCGCGGTTTTGTACCGGCCGGTGGTTTCCCAGTCGATTCCCTCGTAGGGGTTTGCGATGGTGAACGCGTCTTCCTCCGCGAAGCCGAACACCGCAAGACAGGAGAACAGCATCGCGGCGCAGAGCAGTACGCTCAGAATCTTTGTGAGATTATTTCTTTTCTGCATGGAAATACCATCCTTTCACAGATTAATATCCAATTATCATATTAGCAGACTTTTTATCCGTTGGCAAGAGGCAAACGGGAAAAAGAGGCGGATCGAACGAAAAACGCCTGCGGCGCCCGGCGGGGGGACGCGCCGAGGCGGCAAACGGCTCCTTCTGAATATTAATATGGACAAAACGGAAGGGATAATATATAATATTGTTGCGACACAAAAACGATATTGACAATAATAAGGAGGACCCCTTTATGATTTCCACAGCACTCAACGCCGTACCCGGCCGCTACAGAAGAGGGCTGAGTCTGTCCGTCAGGATCGGCACGCTGCTGCTCGTTCTCGGCATTATGGCCATGTTTGTCGGCGTCGCGATGCTCGCAGGCAGCCGCAATGAAAAACCGAAAGAAGCCGTTGAAATGAAGGAAACGCCTTATGCCTACGTGACGATCCAGAACAATTACCGTATCAATCTGCTTGCGGTCGACTACCTCGGAACGATGCAGCAGGGCGAGACGGAAAAGGAAGACTATTATCTTGCGTTGTTCGTTGACGGAAACGGCGATCCGTATTACTGCGCTCTTCGCGCGGATAAGAAAACGGATCTTTACAACAGGCTCCGGGCATATGTTGCGGACGAAACGCAGGTGATCGGCGACGCCAGTTTCGACGCGTATTATTCCGTACACGGTATTTCCAAATTCAAGAACCTGCAGCAGGAATTTGATCAGGGGATTGAAAAATACGACGGGATCGTCTCCGAGGAGATCGGAGAGGTAAAAAAGAGCATCTACTGTCTTCAGTATATCTGCGGCGCGGATGAAGACTATACCGCCGTGGTGAAGGGCATGCAGACGAAGGAGAAGCTCGGCGACTTTGCCGCAATCCTTCTCGGGGCAGCGCTCGCTGCCTGCGGCATCCTGCTGTTTGTGAGAAATAAAAAGAAAAGATCTCTCCCGGCCGAAGAGCAGACGACCTATCAGTATCCGCAGCAGTCTGACGGCGCTCCGCCGCAGAATGATTCGTTTTACCGTCCGACCGCGCAGCAGCCGGATAATCCGCCGCAGCAGGACTGAGGAAACCCGAACGCGGACGGCGCGCCCCCGACAGAGGAAAAAGATCGGATTCACAGATCGGAACCGCTCCGGCACGGAAAAAACAGAAATGATTCTTATGTTTAAAAATATAATTGCGATTGTAATATATTATAGGGAACAGGAGGGATTTTTATGAACATCAAGACCGATGAGATCATGCACGGCTTCCGCGTCCTCCCGGCGCGGGAGAGCAAAACGCTGGGCGGCGCGCTGCGGGAGTTCCGCCATGAAAAAACCGGCGCCCAGCTGTTCTGGGCGGACAACGGCGAGGCGAACAAGCTGTTCTCCGTCGCGTTCCGGACCGTCCCGTGGGACGACACCGGCGTGTTTCACATCCTGGAGCATTCGGTGCTCTGCGGGTCGAAGCGTTATCCGGTCAAGGAGCCGTTTCTGGATCTGCTGAAGAGCTCGATGAATACGTTCCTCAACGCCATGACCTACCCGGATAAAACCGTCTATCCCGTCTCAAGTCTCAACGAGAAAGATTTTCTCAATTTGACCTCGGTCTATCTCGACGCGGTGTTCTGCCCCGCGATCTACGACGAGCCGGGGATTTTCCTGCAGGAGGGCAGGCGCATTGATTTCGACCAGGCGGAGCCCGCCTTTAACGGCGTGGTGTTTAACGAGATGAAGGGCGCGATGGCCAACGAGCTGCGGCAGGCGGACGACGCGGTCTGTCGGGGACTGTTCCCGGACACCTGTTACGGCTTCAACTCCGGCGGCGACCCGGCGGCGATCCCCTCGCTGACGCGCGAGCAGTTCCTTGCGGCGCATCGGAGATTCTATCACCCCTCCAACAGCATCTTCTATCTGGACGGCGACCTGCCGATCGGCCGGGTGCTGGAGATGATCGACGGGTATCTTGCGGGTTACGGCCGGCTTGCGGACGTGCCGCAGATCCCCATGCAGGCGCCTACGGCGTCGTGCCGCATGGAGGGGACCTTTGAGATCGGCGCGCAGGAGCCGGCGGAAAACAAGGCCTGCCTCGCCTTCGGCAAGCACATCGGCCGGTTTGACGAGCGGAAAAAGGTCATGGCGATGCATCTGCTCGAGGACGTTCTGTTCGGCGCCAACGAAGCGCCGCTGAAACGCTCGCTGCTGCAGACCGGGCTTGTCGGCGACGTGATCTACTATGTGGCGGACGGCGTCGCCCAGCCTTACAGCGAGCTGATTCTGCGCGGCACCGAGCCGGAGCACCGGGACGCGCTGGTGAACGCGCTGCATACCGCCGCCGGGGCGCTGGTAAACGACGGCCTCGACCGGGCGGATCTGAGCGCCGCG
>CACYHJ010000287.1 GCA_902774165.1 Oscillospiraceae bacterium | reverse complement strand
GCAGAGCATCAAGGACAGGATCTCCCGGTTCGGCGGGAAGCTGTATCTGGAATTCGGCGGCAAGCTGTTTGACGATTACCACGCCGCCCGGGTGCTGCCGGGCTTTCAGCCGGACAGCAAGATCCGCATGCTCTGCGAGCTGAAGGACGAGGCGGAGATCGTGATCGTGATCAGCGCCGGCGACATCGAAAAAAGCAAGCGCCGGGGCGATCTGGGCATCACCTACGACGCGGACTGTCTGCGGCTGATCGACGCGTTCCGTTCCTTCGGCCTTTACGTGGGCAGCGTGTGCATCACCCACTTTGCCGAGCAGCACGCCGCGGTCATGTTCCAGAAGCGGCTGGAGAAGCTGGGCATCAAGACCTACCGGCATTACATCATCCCCGATTATCCCACCAATATCCCGCTGATCGTCAGCGACGAGGGCTACGGCAAGAACGACTATATCGAGACCAAACGTTCTCTGGTGGTGGTCACCGCCCCCGGCCCCGGCAGCGGCAAGCTGGCGACCTGCCTGTCGCAGCTGTATCACGAGCACAAACGCGGCAGGAAAGCCGGCTACGCGAAGTTTGAGACCTTCCCCATCTGGAACCTGCCGCTCAAGCACCCGGTCAACGTTGCCTATGAGGCGGCGACCGCGGACCTGAACGACGTCAACATGATCGACCCCTTCCATCTGGAGGCCTACGGCGAGCTGACCGTCAACTACAACCGGGATGTGGAGATGTTCCCCGTGGTCAACGCCATGCTCACCAGAATTCTGGGCGAGCCTGTCTACTCCTCCCCCACCGACATGGGCGTCAACATGGCGGGCAAATGCATCGTCGACGACGAGGTCGTCTGCGCCGCCGCGAAGCAGGAGATCATCCGCCGCTATTACGAAAGCGCCGTACAGCTCAAGCTGGGGCTGTGCGAGCCGAGCGTCGTGCACCGCATCGAGCTGCTGATGAACTCGCTGAACCTCTCCGTTGAGGACCGAAGGACCGTCAGCGCCGCATTGGTCAAGGCGGAAGCCACCGGCGAACCCGCCGCCGCCATCGAACTGCCCGACGGCAGGATCATCACCGGCAGGACCACGCCGCTGATCGGCGCGTCCTCCGCGATGCTTCTGAACGCGCTGAAATATTTCGCCGATATCCCGGACGCGAAGCTGCTGCTCTCCCCCGAGGTCATCGAACCGATTCAGGACCTGAAGATCAACCACATGGGCAACCGCAACCCCCGTCTGCACATCGACGAGGTTCTGATCGCTCTGTCGATCTGCGCGGTCACCGACCCGGACGCGAAAAAGGCCATCGAGCAGCTGCCGAAGCTGAAGGGGCTTGAGGCGCATTCCTCTGTGATCCTCGCCTCCGCAGACCAGCAGGCGTTCAAAAAACTGGGCGTGCATATGACGATGGAACCGACGACGCAGACGAAACAGGTCTATTATAAATGAGGAATACGGAACAGGGAGTGAGAAATCATGATGTATCCGTTCATGCAGCTGAATGACGGCACCGAAATCGTCCATTCCGAAATGCTTCCGGAGGGGAAGGTAAAGGTCTATATCGAAACGCCCGATGCAACCGACTGTTTCCACAGCGCGGAGTGTTTTCTGCCCGGCTATCAGTGGAAGAATATCTCCGGCTACGGAGAACGGGAAATACAGTATTTTCAGAGCATCCTCGAGTCATGCGCGCATCTGATTATCGAATTTTCTCAGCATGGAGGCCTTGAAAATGCCGCAGGTTTTTAAGGCAACACCGCACAAATACGAATGCGCGTCTTGCTTGATCTTTGTTCCGTCATTTGACAACCGTCAGGTTGCCTGCGGAGACTCTGTACAATCTGACGAAAAAATCTACTGCGCAATCCGCACGCCCGAATTGTGCGGTGTTGCCTTAAAATCGGTTCTTATTGGGTTTATTTCTGGGCAAATGAAAACAAACCGCTTGAGCCGCTCCACGTTCACGTATCTCAGGGGGCGCCCTCAGAAAACGCAACAAAGGTCTGGATCACGAAAGCCGGAAAATGCCTGCTTTGCAATAATAATTCACAGATACCGAATCATGTTTTGCGAAATATTATGCGGGTGCTGGAAGCAAGAAGCGACGAGATCCGAAGCAAGTGGGTCGAATTTTTCGGCGAGGTCACCTATTACTGCTGAAATTTTTTCTGAGACGGAGGTATTATTATGGCGAAGATTCTCGGTTCCGCGCTGCCGGAGATTCCCTGGCAGGACAAACCCGAGGGATACCGTTACCCGGTATGGCGCTATGACGGCAATCCCATTATCACGCGAGACGATCTGTTTGAGGCGAACAGCATCTTCAATTCCGCCGTCGTCCCTTACAAGGGCGGCTTTGCGGGCGTGTTCCGCGTGGATACGATCTCCCGGGACCATACGATCGTGGTGGGCTTCAGCGACGACGCGATCCGCTGGAGGCTTGAGGAGAAGGTCATTTTCCGCGGCTACGACCCGCGCCTGTGCGAGATCGACGGAACGTATTATCTGACGTGGGTGAACCTGACGCCCCACGGCACGACGATCGGCGTCGCGTACACGAAGGATTTCATCAACTGGACGCAGCTGGAGGACGCGTGCTATCCCGTGGCCCGCAACGGCGTTCTGTTCCCCCGGAAAATCAACGGGGAATACGTGCTTCTGATCCGTCCCTGCGACAGGGGCCACACGCCCTACGGCGATATTTTCCTTCAGCAGAGCCCGGATCTGACCTACTGGGGCAAATACCGTTTCGTGATGAAGCCGGAGAAGATCTGGGAGAGCACCAAGGTCGGCGCGGGCCCCACCCCCATCGAGACCGACGAGGGCTGGCTGCTGTTCTATCACGGCGTGCTGACCAGCTGCAACGGCTTCACATACGCCATGGGCGCGGCGATTCTGGACAGGGACGAGCCCTGGAAGGTGCTGCACCGCGCCGACAGCTTCCTGCTGGCGCCGCACCGGAACTATGAGCTCGTCGGCGACGTGCCGAACGTCGTCTTCCCCTGCGCCGCGCTGGCCGACGCCGGGACCGGCCGCATCGCGATCTATTACGGCGGCGCGGACACCGTCGTGGCGCTCGCGTTCACCACTGTGGACGAAACCGTGAACTTTATCAGGGAACACGACCTGATAAAATAAAAAAGACCCCTTCCCGCCGCACGGGCAGGGACAAGGAAATCACTGCAGAACGGAGGCGCCGACGATGACGGAAGAAGAATACCTGAAGAGCTACCGGACGGAAGACTACGACCGTCCCTCGGTGACCGCGGACGTGGCGGCCTTCATGATCCGCACCGAGGACGCGGCGGATTTTCGCAGGGACCCCTGCCGCAAGCTTTCGCTGCTGCTGATCCGCCGCGGCATTTTCCCCTATAAAGGCTGCTGGGCGCTGCCCGGCGGCTTCATGGAGATGAACGAGACCGTGGAGGCCTGCGCCCGAAGAGAAATCACGGAGGAAACGGGGCTCATCCCCGTCTCGCTGATGCCGGTCGGTGTGTTCAGCGCGGTCGACCGGGACCCGCGGGGACGCGTGATCTCCAACGCCTTTGTCTGCGTGATCAGCGAGGATTCGATTACGGTCTCCGGAGGCGCAGACGCCGCCGACGCCCGGTGGTTCGACGTTGCGTTTACCGCCGACCCGGACGGGAACCGGCGCCTGACGCTGACGCAGGACGGAATCTGCCTTACGGCGGTGCTGCGGCAAACCGGGGTCCGGTTCGGCAGAACCGACTATGAGATCCTCGACCCCGGGACGCTGGCCTTTGACCACGCGGGGATCATCGCCACGGCGCTTTCCGCGCTGCAGAGCAACGCGGAGAACGACACGGTGATCTTCGATTTCCTGCCGGAGAAATTCACGCTCACCGCCCTGCAGCGGGTGCAGGAAACGCTGAGGAACGCCCCGCAGCAGCCGGCAAATTTCCGGCGGAAGATTGCGCCCTTCGTCGAGGCGACCGAGGAATACACCGCCGGCGCGGGACACCGGCCTGCGCGGCTGTACACCAGAAAGAAGTAACGGCCCTTTTTGTCTGAAAGCAAATAACCCACTATGACGCTTCCATTGTCTGAAAGCTGTCACGGTGGGCTTTTCTGATCTTATGTAAATATTGCCTTATCCGGGGTTGGTTTCCGGTTGCGGGTCAGGAGTGCGGTTGATTGTTCATTGCATCTGTAATCGCGCCGCAGGCGCGACCGAATCACGAATCACGAATCACAAATCACGAATCACAAATCACGAATCACACAGCGCACCGCCCCCGCAATTCCGCATTCCGCATTCACCCGGCGGGACGCGGCGGAGAAAGATTATTTCCAGAACACGATCACGTCGAGGATCTTTGTGAAGAGGTTGTAAACCCAGGTGAAGATCCCGGACTCGATTTCCCACGCGCTGCGGTTGCGCATTTCGGGATATTCGCCGATTACCGCCTGCATCTGCTCTTCTGTGGCGGTATTCTTCCGCGTCACGTCGTCGGAGCGGTAGAAGCCGTCCTGCGAATACTTGACGAAGCGGATCGTATCGGGGCTGAACTGGATCGCGCCGAGGGTCAGGACGTTGGTGGAGGTTTCGGTCTCATGGTTGTTGGAGTAGCCGAGATAACCGCAGTTGAGATAGGTGAAATTCAGCGTCTCCTCGGTGTAGCAGTTTTCTCCCGCGCGGTCGGGCAGCGGCACGCGGATCAGATCGCCGGGCTGCATATAGTTGACCGAGCCGCCGATATAATCGTCGTAGTCGCCGGAATGCTGATGGCCGAACAGGAAAATCATATCAAGGGTTTCCGCCGCGTTGTTGATGGCGTTGAACACATAGGAGGCGTATTTGTTGTCCGCCCAGCTGGCTCTGTAGGTGTGGTGCAGCGGCAGATGGGTCATGATGATCACCGGCCGCAGATCGTCCGCGTCGATCATGGCGTTGAAGCGCGCGGTCATATCCTCGGCGAGGGCTTTGATATCGCCCTCGGCGCAGGAGCGCGTGCCCTGCAGCCAGGGGAAATCGTCCTCGGTGACGGCGTAGAGGCAATAGGCGCCCATATCGTAGAAGCCGGTTTTGGTCAGGCCGGACACCGGGTTGTCGTGGTTGCCCTGAATGCAGACCACCGTGTCGGGATCCGCGTCGGGATAGACGTCCGTCAGGTTTTTGCGGGTCAGGGTCACGCCGGGGATCGCGTCGTCGAAGAGAAGCTTCGTAAAGTCGCCGCCCACCAGCACCGAGCCGGGGGTGGGAAGCCCGTCGCCCTTCATCAGGCTCAGCACGTTGCCGAACCGGGTAAAGGCAGCGGAGCCGCTGTCCTGCAGGTCGGAGACCGTGACGACGGAGGCATACGCGTCCCCAAGGAAGGGGCTGACGGTGAACGCGGGGAAGACCGCGATGAACGCGAGCGTCAGCACAAGGACCGCCGCGATCGCGCCTTTCAGGTATTTTTTCATAACAAACATCACTCCTGTATCATACATTATACAGCATTCCGGAAGGAATTACAAGATTTTTCCGGCAAAACGCTTTGCCGCGCGTCAGCCGCGGGGCATATTTTCAACGATATACTCCCAGTAAACGACGCCGAAGACCCGCTCGGTCCAGTCCGCCATATACTGCAGCTTCGCGTTCAGATGAGGCATTGCCGCGAGATACGACATCCGGTCGGGGTACCCGAGCTCTTCGGGAATGAGATAATCGCCGGTCAGGCGTTCTGATATAATCGAACAGCGCTTCATTCTCATAATAATGATCGAGATCCCAGCTGTATTCAAACCCCGGAGGATTCAGCGCGTTCCACGCGTCGTCGCCGAAGGCGGAGGAATCTGCGTTGCCGATGCGCGCCTCCACCGCGTGCCACAGCTCGTGATGCACCGTATCGGCGCCGGTTGCCATATTCCCCGCGTCGATGGCAACGTTGTACCACGCGCCGAAGTTGTAGTGGACGCCGCCCGCCAGGAACTCGCCGCCGGGATTCACAAGGGCGCGGACCATCATGAAGCGGACGCCCCCCTCGCCCCGGGCGTTTTTGAAGGTATCGAAGAAGCCCTCCGGATACATCGAAAGCCCCCGCCGCAGCGTTGTGAGCATCTGAGACAGCTCCTCGGCGGGCGGCAGCGCCTCCGGCTCGTCCGAAGGTTCCAGGATCGAAACGAACTCATATCCGGACCCCTCCTCATAAGCGCGGCATTCGTCGCCGAAGAGCACCTGCACGTGGAAATCCCGTTCGATCTCATCCGCCTGCGTTCTGCAGTCTTCAAACCCGGCGGGGATCTCATAGACCGGGGGCTCGGTCTTCGGAGCGTTGAATTTTTCCAGCGGACGGTAGAATTCCGCCGCCGCAGGGTCGATCAGGAACAGGCGCGACCGGGCCCCGTCCTCCGTCTCATAATATGCCGCGGCAAAAATCTTTCCCGCGTCCGGCAGATATTCCACAGCGGCCCAGGACGCGCCGGTCAGCGGCTCCAGAGCGCCGGTCATCCTGCCGTTTTTTATGACAAATCCGTCAGCACAGGTGTTGAAGCGCACCTCTCCGCCCGCTGCGATTATTTTCTCTCTGATGTTCCTTACTATGCTGCGCAGATTGTCCGTTCCGATATGAGGCTTTG
>CACYHJ010000286.1 GCA_902774165.1 Oscillospiraceae bacterium | reverse complement strand
AGGTCGCGGGCGTTGACCCCGATCAGAGTGACCGGGCTGTCCAGCAGGCGGGCGACTTCCTCCGCGTCGTGCGCCTCGCCCAGCACATCCAGCCCCAGTTTTCCGGCGTACTCCGCCAGACGGACGAGTTCCGGCTGGGGCAGCAGCGCCGCGATGAGCAGGACCGCCGAGGCTCCCGCGTGGCGGGCTTCGAGGATCTGGTATTCGTCGAAGATGAATTCCTTGCGCAGGACCGGGATCTTCACCTGCGCAAGGCGGATATTCAGGATCGGCGGCAGCTCGCATTCCGTCGTCGGCGTCCAGTTCTCATACCAGAGCGTATAGGGCACGCCGTTCGCTTCACTCTCGGCCCGGTCTTTCTTTGTGTTTTCGATATCGTACAGGATCGGGTCGTTCTCGATCTCATCGACCGTTTTTGTCAGCGCCAGCGCGATTTTCGCCAGCTCCCTGCCGTAACGGGCGGACTGCTCCCAGCGGCGGCGCAGCGTCACGCCGTCGTTGGACGCGCCGCGGCTCATATAGATCGCGCAGATCGCGCCGTTGATGAACAGAAAGTCATATCCCGCGCGGTTCATGAACTCGCCCATATAATAAATATATTCGCCGCAGAGCGCTCTGCCGCTGCCCTGCCCGTCGGTGGTGGGCAGGCCCGCCACGTCCGGGTGGGCGGGAAAGCTGACGATCACGGTCGGCCTTGCGGTTTGATCCTCCGGCGTGAAGACGAGACGGATCATCTCGGTGGAGAGGGCGGTCGCGGAGGGGCGGTTTTTATTATTGAAATATTCCCGCCCGATATCTTTGCGCGCGAGCGTCAGCGTCCCGCGCTTCAGATCCCGCAGGGCGTCCCGCATTCCCCGGGCGACGGCGGAGGTCAGCTCGTTCATGAACACCGGGTCCGCGCCGTCAAGATAAAGCCCCTTTTGACGTTTGTTCACCCGGAAATTATGCGCAAGCTTTTTGCCGGTCTGCGTCCAGAGCCCCTGCGTGTCGACGCAGGAATGGGCGTGGGTGGAAAACACGTTGACCGAGCAGAGCGTTTCCGGCTTCGGCTCCCCCGCCAGCAGCGCAAGCAGCTTGCGGCGGATGATTTTGATGTGGCGGTTGCCCACGCCGATGCAGTCCACCGTGGCGAAGACCGAAACGCCCCTGCCGGAGCCGTCGTCCAACGCGGCGATGCGGCACTGCATTTTGTCGATCTGCTCGTTCACCCGGTTGTTGAAGCCGTTCTCCGCCGTGAGGTAGCCGCCCAGGTAATAGTCGTGGCTGCGCCAGTCCCGGGGGGTGAGGTCCACGCTCGCGTACCCCAGCCGCCAGCAGGCGTCCGGCGCGGGCGCCTTCAGAAAATACGCGTCGCCGGGGAAGAAAAGCTTCGTCGCGTCGAACTCCGCGCCCACAAAGCCCGGGCCGTCCCGCAGACTGCCGGCAAGACGGCCGAGGCCGCTTTTATACAGTTTTTCGATTCTCAGAATGTTCTTTCTGTCCATCGTCTCATCTCTTGAATAGATTGTCGTTGTATTTGAAGATCATCTTGCCGTTGTCGAAAATCGCGTCCCGAAAACCGAACGCCGCCTCATGATTCCCGAGGTCCGCGCCGGTCATGCGGGCGTAGCCCTCCGTCGCGCCGCCGCGCTCAAGGCCGATATGATAGTTCCCGTCCCGGGGAACGCGGAAGGAAAGGGTCTTCGGCTCCCATTCCGTATTGTCAAACGAAACAGACGCGATCAGCGCGCCCGTGTCGAGATCCCGCACGAACAGACGGCATTCGCAGCCGGAGGTCATCACGTCCGCCTTGAAGCAGCAGGGAACGTCCGCTTTGAGATAAACCCCCTGATAGATCGCCGCGTCGCCCGCGTCAAGATGATCGATATAGCCGTAAGGCCTGTCCGTCTCCGGGCCGCGGCAGACGCCGACGCTGTCCTCCTCGCCGTTCTTCCGCATGGACCAGAAGCAGCGTCCGTCGCCGAAGCCGCCGTTTTTGACCGAGGTCATCGAATGGAAAAAATTCATATCCGAGATCTGCGTCTCGAAAAAATTCTGCTCGATGCCGTCGATCACGTTGTTTTCAAAGCGCACATGGGTCACGGGCGGGAACCCGGCGCGGTCCGTGTAAGGGTTGTAAAGCCAGTTGCCCATGGTTTCAATGTGGTTGTCATGGACGAAAACGTCGCGCACCTCCACCTTTTCCGGGTCCTCGCAGTTCAGGCCCCAGAGGATCATCCCGAAAGCCTTGCAGTGGTTGGATTTCAGGTCGTTGTGGTCCACCTCGATATCAATCGAGGGCTGCGGATCATCGGAATTCCACCATTCGCTGCGGCGGGGATCCCGGCAGGAAGAAAAAATATACACGGAGTCGTCGCCGGTGAACATCTCGCAGCCGGTGACGCGGATATGCTGACAGTTCATCAGACAGACGCCGTCGCCGTTGCCGTGGCTCCACCGGTCGATTTTCAGGTTCCGGAACAGGCCGTTCCTGCAGGTGAACGGCATGAGCGCGTAACTGTGATAATCGGTGATATGCACGTCGCAGATCTCGAAATCGTGACAACGGTAAAAGCCGATGGGACAGATCTTGATGATCTTTTCGGGATCCGTTACCTCCATCATGCGGATCGTGCCGCCGCCCCGCACGGCGAAATCATGGGAGCCCTCCGGCGCGAAGATCAGGGGATAATTGCGGTACCAGTTATGGCTCCACTTGATCTGAGGAGAGAAGTTGTGGCCGTAACACGGCTCATAAGGCTCATAGCCGTCGCCGACCGGCTTGACGTAGTCTCCCCGGCAGGGGCTCTGCAGCAGCGTCGCGCCGTCCCCGAACAGCAGGGTGACGCCGCTTCTGAGAACAATGCCGCCGGAGAGAAAGGTCTTCGCCGCGCTCAGCACGACCGTGCCGCCGCCCCGGGCGTACACATGGTCGATCGCCGCCTGGATCGCGGCGCGGTCGTTGGTTTTGCCGTCGCCTTTCGCGCAGAACGGCGCATCGGAAACGTCGACGGTCAGAGGCTTGCTCGCATTCATATCTGATTCCTCCGGGAGAAAAACGCAAAACGCCGCGGGGACGTATTGCGTCCCCGCAGCGGCAGATCATCCGTTATTCGTATCGTTCCGCTCGTTCACAGCTTCGTTATCGCTGTTGAAAAAGCCCTTTTTATGGGTCACGTTGACGCCCTTGTGCATGACGATAAAACCGCAGCCGGAGCCGGTTTTCCCGCCGTCCATCAGACGCTTTTTAAAGGCGCGGCGCATGGAGGTATCCTCCGGCCATTCGGTCACGGGAAGCTCCGCGTAGGCGTTGAACACCCGCCACGCGTCGCCGAATTTTTCGCTGTCCTCGGACTCATAGATCTCAAAATCATCCATAAAGCGCAGGACGTTCGATTTCTCGGGCAAAAACTCCCGGTGCCCCTCGTAAAGAAGCCAGGAATGGGTGTGCAGCAGCACCGTATCGCCGCCGACCCAGTCTTTGAAATATTCATACGCCATCCGGTAGGACTCGTTGCGCACGTCGTCGGTCAGCGGCTGCCCGCTGCTGGGGATGTGGAAACAGACGTACCGCTGCCCCGTTCTGACCGTATACCCGCATTCGAGGGTCAGATCCGGATCGTCGTGCACGCCGACGGGTTCATACTGGAATCTGCCGAGGGCAAACCTGCCGAGCCGCAAAAACCCCTCGTTCCAGCCGGCGACAAAGGTGCCGGGCACGTTTTTGCACGCCATGCACTCAAGAAGTTTATACTTCAGGTCGAACATCCCGTCCCAGAACAGCGCGTCGGGCAGTCCCTGCTCTTTGTAGCGCTCCCGGGTCCGTTTGGCGCAGTGCATGATATAGACCAGATCCAGCGTATATTGATTCTCGCCGTATTTCGCCGCCAGACGCTCGATCTTCGGGATGATGCCGCCCAGACGCATCTTGTCGTTCCGGCAGAACAGCTTCACGTTGCGTTCAAAGGACGCGGCAAAGGACGGGTTCGCGTTCAGGTTCTGCTCAACGCCGAGGAAGCAGGTGGTCGCCGCGGCGGGAAAGCTGAGTCT
>CACYHJ010000285.1 GCA_902774165.1 Oscillospiraceae bacterium | reverse complement strand
TATAGTCAAGGTCTGCGGGCAGGGCGATATATTTCTGTCCGTCGAGGATCAGGACCTCAAGCCCGGTGAGCGCGAATTTCAGTTCCTGATTCTCGATCCGCACAAGCTCGTCGCCTTCCGCGCCACGGAGGACGACGTCCACGGGGCACTTGACCGACAGGACCTTGGTTTTCGTCGTCCGCACGCCCGTCACGACCGCGTTTTCCTCCGCATGGCATCTGAGATTGTCAACGCGTTCCTTGTTTACCAGAAGGAATTTGATCTGATCGTCGTATCCTTTATCGTAATCGAACATCACCTTCGCGAATTTCAGCACCGGGCAGTCCCGCTCGATCTCGAGCGCCTTTTTCGTGTGTTCGAGAAGCTAGCTCTGGCACGCCTTCTGCAGCTGCAGCGCATATTCAAAACGGCTGACCGCGTCGTCGGATTTCTCACTGCGGACAAGGTCTTCGTAATGCTGCAGGGTTTCGGTGATATAATCCGACAGATCCGCCATGGCGATGATCCTGCTGGTCTCCCGGTGTTCGTCGGTGCTGTTGCAGAGCAGGTCGCTCGCCAGCTTCCCGAGGGTATAACTCGCGCCGAGCACGCCGACGGTGGTCGCGAATGCGGTCGTTTTCGACAGCGCCACGCCGGCTTTCGTCGTTTTTGCGCCGAGCCAGGTCATCACCTTGCAGCGTGTGAAATCGGCGAACTGTTTTCCCATCAGCGTTTTAAACGCGGTGGAGCCGATCTTAACGCTCGTTTTTGCCAGAGATTCATAGAATTCCAGCATATAGCCGCCGGTCCCCGCCGCGTAATGGACGTAATCATTGACCGCCTCGCGCATCAACCCCGTCGGCATACGTCCGGCGAGGTCCGCCAGCACGTCCTTCAGCGCGTCGTCCGCGGCAAGATAGGTGTCGTACAGCGCCATCCGGTCGACGAAGTCTTTTAAATCGTTGACGATGCTTTTCCCGCCTTTGAAAAACCCTTTGAGCTGTTTGAATTTTTCAACCCCGGCAAATACTCCGTTGATTGTATCCTCATATTTCGAGTCGAACAGTTTCACCAGTCCGTCGCGGAATTTATCCTTGACCTTTTCCGGCTCGGTGACGTACGGGCTTTTTTTCAGCAGCTTGTCAATTTTGCTTTCGGAAATCGCGAAGCTGCCCTCATAATCGTATCCCTTCGCGATACTCGTCAGTTCTCCGACGACGGTTTGATAATTACTTTTCCAAGCTTTCAGCGTCTTGATCTCATCCACCAATTCGTCGACAAAGCTTGAAACAACGCCCTTTTTTGCCTGTTCCGGCTTCGTTTCCTCCACGTTGAGCAGACTCATGACAAGGTCCGCCGTGACGACCTCGTAATAGTTCGTCAGGTCCACGTCAAGGAAGGTTTCATACCAATACTTCTTGCTCTTTTTCAGCTCCGACATATCGCCGTAATAATTCTGCTTTGACCATTTGTAATCGGCGTTCGAGTCGAACCAGTCGATATGCTCTTTTGCCTTCTTCTGCGCGGCGGGCGTCACCTTGAAATGATATTCCGCGACGATCGGCTCCTCAAAGCTCTCCGATTCCAACTTCAGGTTCAGTTTGAACTGATTCTCGGTGCTGCCAAGCGACATCGACGTATTCGGATAAAGCGTCAACAGATCGTCAATCGCCGTGCCGAAGGGGATCTCGTCATAGGTCTGCGTATAGGCTGCCGCAGGGGCGCCGCCGCGCTCAAAAATCCACGATCCGCGATCGACGGAAGCGGTGAGCGTAATCGGTTTGATGGGTTCGATCGTGCCCGCCGTGCCGGATTTTTTCGCCTTTTCGTCGCCGACGTTTTCAAAGTACAGATAGAAATTCACACTGTCGGAAATCGCGGAATTCTCGCCGAGGAACGCGCCGCCGCCGTAATACAGCTCCCGATCATAGGTGACCGAGAATTTCAGCTCGCTCAGCACTTCAATCTCCGCCGTCGCGCTCGCGATCCCGCCGATATAGGCGGTAACCTCGACGCGCCCCGCCTTCAGCGGTTTCAGCTTGCAGGAGGCCATCCACTCGTTTTCTTCCGAAATCTTGTGCATCGAAGACGCTTCCCCGATCGTCAGAATACGCTCGTCGCTGCTCTTCCAGCAGACGTCCGCTCCGGTGATGAATTCCGAATCGCTTTTCAGCTGCGCGGTCAGATCGTAGGGGGTATCGCCGTCGTCCCGATAGACCGATTCGCTGCCCACATAAGTATAATACCGGTCATGGTCCGGAAATTTCAGCTCCGGCGTGCCGACCTTCACCGTGACGGAATCGCTGACAGCCCCGTCCTCTCCGTCAACCTTTGCGGTCAGGGTGATGTTACCGGGCTTCAGCGCCCGCAGATTGCAGCCGACCCGCCATTTGCCGCCGCCGAGATCCGTCACAGCACCGGGTGTGACCTGCACGACCGACGGGTCGCTGCAGGTCCACTGCACGTCCGCGCCCGTCACGGTTTCGGATTCCAGCAACGCGGAGACCTCGACGGCTGCTGTTCCGCCGTAGGGGAAAACCGCAGTGGAATCGGGAAGCATGTAGAACTTGGAATTTTGAGGAATAATAAGCCGTGAGCCTGTTTCGTCCATGATTCCGTCTTTGAATTGAAATGCCGGCCTGATTCCATTAATTACACAAACATGCGAAATCGGAGAAAGACTCCAGTGTCCATTTAAATAGAGGTCGGAGCCACTCGCACAAAAAACCCTAAATTCGACATCCCCGGCAGTACGAAGCCACCACCCGCTTCCAGGTAATCCTTGGCAAAACGAGTAATCTGTACATGACGGTGACTTAAACGTATAATTACGAAATTCTGCGGAAGAAATCAGAAAAACACGGTCTTCTGTCGGGGTTCCATTGTATTCTTTTTTTCCTGAATCTGCTTTTCCATAGAATACGGCGGAATTGTCTATTGAGACAATCCCAATATTATCTTGCTCCGACAAATTAAAAACTGAATTATAAAACTCTGTGCTGAGCCACTTACGAACAGTGCTGTTTTCATAATTATTAGAGTAGGGAGGCTCCATCGGATATTCTATCTTATCAGTATTAGAGAACGCCTGTGCATCAATGATCTTCTCAGATAAAACAAGTCCGACAGATGGATCTAAAACAATCCATGTTAACGGCTCCCATAAAAACCAATATACTGTGTCAGTATAATAGCCATGATCATCCTGATATGAAGTGTGATCCCCAGAAGAGCCATCCGTCCAAAATGGGCGATACTGTGAGAACTCCACCCCTCGGTACATATTCCCGCGGAACTTCACATCACAATACTGCATCCAGTCGCCGGGGAACATATTCGTGCCAAGGTTACTTCCAAACGTAGCTCCGTAAATGGAACCCGTACCGGAATAGTACCCATACGACTTCCATTCCTTCTTCTGCGCGTTCAGCTCCGCGATCAGACTCTCGTCCGTCACCTGGGTCTGCGGATAAGTGCCGTAGGAAATAATATCCCCGACTTTATATTCCTTTTTCTCCTCCGCCGCGGCAAAATTCACCGGCAGTCCGGCAAAAAGCCCCGCGGTCATGATGACCGTCAGCAATAGCGAGATCCAGCGTTTCGTTTTTTTCATCTTGTTTCCTCCCAACAAACCGATATTTGTGTGCAAAATAGAATATTAATACAAAAATATAATAACACAGATATTTTCAAAATAAAACATCATATCGGAATTAAACGCAAATAATCTCATGCCTGCGGCGTCAGGCGCCGGTGTTTGTTAAATTGACGTTTCCGGATTCCTTTTCACGGCAAACGTCAATTATACCCTGTTCCCGATTACCGTTGCCCGGTTTCCGACGCCCGTAAAAAAGGCTGTCTGCTCATTTGAGCGGCAGCCTTTTTCATAGTTCTGTTTTCGGACACGTGTCACCCGACGGTGATCTGCGCGGCGGCGCCCGCCGGTTTCCCGACACCGCCGATCTCGGTGGTTCCGACCGAAACCGACACGTCGCGCGGCTGGCCCGAGGCCTCCGCGGTGCGGAAGACGATTTCCGCAATCAGAAGTTCGTTT
>CACYHJ010000284.1:4336-8379 GCA_902774165.1 Oscillospiraceae bacterium | reverse complement strand
CGGTCCGTTCCGCGTCGACGCAGACAGCGACCTTTCCGAGATGGCGACGGCAACGGACTTCCTCTATTCCAACGACACGGACACGCATCCTCCTGCGCCGGAGAAGCTGCGCCGCGTGTGGGGCGTCGGACGTTCTCCTGTCGTCATGTCGTCCGGCACCGGAGCGTATTTCCTCGACAGGGTCGCGCCGGGAGAATGGACGTTGGAGGTGTTTCCGGACGTGGTGCGCCTCGCGGATCCGCACACGGGCAATCACGAGAAGAAGACGGAGCTGCGGGAACGCGCCGTGGACTTGGCGATAGACCTGCCGGATCTTGGCGGACCGCGGTGCGTGCGCGTCCGGCCGGGGCGGCACGTCCTGCGGCGTTCCGACCCGGTGCGCACGTGGAAGATCGTGCGGCGCAGCGACGACAGGTGGCGTCCGGCGAAACGCCTGCCGCCCGCCGACGGGAGCGTGAAGATGGGCGAATGGAATTTCCTTGGCATGGACGAGGCGATGGCCGCGGTCGCCGCCCGCAGATACTCCACCGAGCTGATCGAGGCGGCCTTCGGCAACAAGTATTACTGGCTGCTGAGCCTCTATAACACTTATCGCCCGAACTACACCAAGAACGAAGCGGACAGCAAGAACATGACGTACGCCGGCCTGTACGGCTACCGCGACAACGTCCGCTATGACGACAAGAACGAGACGTTGACCGGCACGAACCCCTATTCGCTGACGACCCGGAAAATGCACGATCTGACGGGTACCATCGACTACCTGCTGACCGATCCGAAGCTGGCGCAGGTCATCGGCGGCATCACCAAATTCGAGACCGGCCGTTTCGCCGGCACCCCGATCTACGGCGCGCAGTACGGCACGAACTATACCACCGCGAAAGAGCTGCTGCAGCTGCTCATCAAGTCGGTGCTGTATACCGACCGGTTCCCGTTCATGATCATGCAGAAGGTTTATCCGATGCTGCAGGAGCTGGTGGAGGAGACGCTTCACGAGCTGTGCCTCGGCGTTGAGATCCCCACCTGGGTCAAGGTGATTACGGTCGGTATTTCCGGCAGCAACCTTGAAGAGCTGATTTGGAACATCGGCGAAAGCCAGATCAAGGATTCCGCGGACCTGATCATTTACGCGCTGACCGGCCAGGACGTCTATATCTATCCCTATGACCTTGTCAACAGCTGGGACAGCGTGACCCGCAATAAGTTCAAGACCATCTACGATATGTTCAACACCACCTACTGGTCGGCATACAAGAGCGGCCATCAGGACGTTGAGGTCGACGGCAAGCCCGGCCACGGCGTGCGTGAGCACGGCTGGGAGGACGTTACCGACGAACAGTGGGAGATCCTGGAGCAGGCGTGGCAGGTCAACGGCAGCCGCGAGCGTTTTGTCGACGCGATGAGCGCATCGCTGAACGGCCTGGTGCCGCTGCTCCGACCCGTTCTGACCAATAATGATATGCCCGCGGTCGAGGTTCCCATCAAGCTGATCAACCCGAAGGTGCGCATCCAGTCCATGGAGCTGTACCGCATCCTGATCGCTCCGCTGTTTGACGCGCTGGGAATCACCGCAGCTTACGGCGCGAAGACGGTTGCGCAGGTCAACGCCATGGGCAACTATGAATATCTGCCCAGCATTCTGAACCCGCTGCTCAACTGGGTCGAGAATTACGTGCTTCAGAACCCGATTCAGGCGGTGTCCGAGCTGCTGGTCAACCTGAGCTCGCTGCTGCGTTACAAGGGCGGCTCGAGCTACAGCGGATTCGTCGAGTGGGCGGTCCACCAGACCCCCGGCCTCAAGCTGTTTATCGTTATTATCGGCAACAACCTGCCGTCCGACGGTATCACGCTGATGAGCGCCGACGACATCTATGAAAAACTTGCCGACTTCCTGAACGGTGCGGATCTCTCCTCGATCAACGGCATCCTTGAGTTCATTGAAACCCTGAAGCCCGAGATCTTCACCGCCCCGATCCTTGTGGGCTACGATCCCTTCGGCGCCCCGATCTTCCGGCATAAGGACAATCCCAACGAGACCACTGCGGATGAATCCCTTGCGGCGACCATGGTTGTCCGGCTTCCCGCGCTGCAGGACGCAAAGCTCTGGGAGAGCGGCAGTCCGATGGCAAGCTTCTCCTCGCCGCTCGGCGCCGGCAGCTTCCCCAACGTCCATTATGAGAACATAGATTCCGGTAAGATCCTGCTGTATCTGCTGCGGTACGTGTTCTACGGCATCATGTCCACCAACTACGCCCAGCAGGGCGGATGGATGGAGCCCAGCCTGCTGGACTGCTTCCTGTCCCCGTGGAAACGGAACGGCGGCCTCAATATCTCGATCCCCGGCGTTGATACCTCCCGGCTGCAGGGTGTGACCATCAGCTCCATCATCAACAACATCGTCTTCCATCCCGAAGAGGCGCTGTGCGCCATCGCCGAGCTGTTCCAGCCCAACGAGCTGAGCACCATCGACTACGCCAATGTTTACGGCAAGGTTTACGCGATGGCGTATCCCGACTATCAGCAGAAGGTCCTGCTGGACAGAAACGGGCAGCCCAAGTATAAGAAGTTCGGTTCCGCCGTCAAGTATACCGAGTACTGGACGGAAGAGAACGCCGAGGATTCCGTCGCCAACATCCGCGAGACCGTCAACAACGTGCTGCGTATGCTGGGTTACGGCTCGGTGGATCAGATCCTGACCAAACTGCTGAACGAAAACCTGTTCACCAGCGATCTCCTCAGCAAGATGGCGGCCGGCATCTATACCTCGCTCGAGAAGCTCCAGAGCAACGTGGATCTCAGAGAGATCCTGGACGCTGCGTTCGATACCCGGTATGACTGCCGTACACTCTACAACACCATCGCCTACAACATTTACACCAAGTATAATTTCGGCGACACGACCGTTGCCCAGGCGCCGGAGATTATCAGAGAGATGCGCGACGCGATCCGCAGCAAGACCATCACCGACACCTCCATCACCGAGGATATGTTCTACATCACCTCCAAGGTGCAGGCGAAGGACGAAGACGGCAATCTGCTCTTTGACTCCAACAATGAGCCGATCTGGGAGACGAAGGAAGAATTCGTCACCGACGAAGAGGGCAACAAGGTCCAGAAGATCGAGAACGGCGAACCCGTTTACGACGACGGCGGCAACCCGGTCTATGAGACCAGAACCGTCGAAAAGACCGTCGAAGAGGCTGCCGACTGGGGCCTTGACGAGAGCAAGCCCGGCGCGCTGGTGGGCAGAACCTATACCAACGCCAGCGGCGTTGAGGTCAAGATCACCAGACAGGACGTGTTCTTCGGCGCGCTGGAAGCGCTGCTGTCTCCGATGAGCAAGCTGCTCGAAAACCTGCTGATGGGCAAGAACATCTCGATCTTCACCAGCACGACCTATCCCAACGGTCTTGTGACGATCCCGATGTATCAGATCTATCACTACGCGCTGATCCCGCTGTTCGAGGCGCTCGGCATGACCGGCATCGTTCCCAACCAGACCATCATCAACCACCTGAGAAATCACACGTCGCTGGTTGATATCTCCGCCGCTCCCGTGAAGCTTCAGCTTGACGCGACGAACGGTAAGGGCGTCGCCGTAGGCGCGATCGAGATGATCCACGACATCGTCGCTCCCGTCCGCAGCCTGCTGAACAATGCGCTGACCGACCCGATCGGCACGGTATTCGACCTGATCCCGAACCTGATGTTCGTCATCTCCATCGGCACGATCAACGATATCGTGAACAACATCGTGCACTTCGCGTATGTCCTGCTTGATATCCTCAGCCCCGTTCTTGACGTGCTTCCGTTCCTGAACGGCATCCTGAACAACATCAAGATCATGAACATCCCGCTGAACCTGTCGCTGCCGCTGAACATCGACTTCAACACGCTGATCAACCAGCTGCTCGGCTCTTTCACCTCCGGCACCGTCGCGGAAGACGCGCTGCAGGGCTCCGCCGGCATCGAGGTCACCGAGGGACTTTACATCAAGTTCCCGCCGCTTGACCTGTCAATGCTTTGCGCGGGCCAGATCACAG
>CACYHJ010000284.1:0-4316 GCA_902774165.1 Oscillospiraceae bacterium | reverse complement strand
CGATCGTCCGCATCGGTACCGGCAGCGGCGCCGACCTGCTTACGGTCCTGCTGACCTTCGTCATGGATACCGTATTCATGAAGGAGAACATCAGCAACGTGGCCAACTGGCTGGGCGTCAAGAGCCAGACCGACGACTTTGACCGCGAGACCATCCGCAAGGTCATCATGAGCATCTACAACCTCGCGATCAAGGAGAAAGCGCCCGACAGAGCGATGAACCTGATCTACGTTCTGCTCAAGTATATCGCCCCGATCTCCGGCCAGCTTGCCGACCGTCTCGAGGTCATGGGCCTGACGCTGCCGCAGTTCATCAGCCAGCTGACCGGTTCCTCCAAGGATCCCAAGGCGATGCTCGCGCTGGTACAGGCGCTGCTTGAGGCAAAGCAGAGCGAGAACCCGACGGTGGTTGCCGGCATGAGCTTCTTCCAGAGGCTGATCCAGTTCTTCAAGAGACTGATCGCTTCGATCCGGGCGATCTTCTCCGGCGGAAAAGCATAAATCACAGTCACAAACAAACAACCCCGCGGCAAGGCGAACGCCTTGCCGCGGGGATTGTTTTTTGTTGGTTGCCGGTTGCTCGTTGCTCGTTGCTGGTTGCTGGTTGTTGGTTGCTGGTTTCTGGTTGTTGGATGCCGGTGGTTGGTTGTCTGAAAACACGAATCACGAGTCACGAATCTCGAATCACGAGTCACGAATCACGAGTCACGAATCACGAGTCACGAATCACGAGTCACGAATCACGAATCTCGAATCACGAATTACGAATCACGAATCACGATGCTCATTGCCGGATTCCCGATTACTGTTCACAGTTCACATTTTACAACGCCCGGTTCCCGCATCAATCGCGGCTTACCGGAAAATGATCTCCGCCGCGTCGCGCATGAAATCCGGGTTTTCCGTCAGCAGGGGATCCAGCGCCTCGTACGCTTCCTGTCTTGCGACGGAGAACTGCGTGAGCCGCGGATACTTGCGGCGCTCCGGTTTGAAATATTCATACTCATTCAAATACTCCTCCGAGCCGTCCTTCCATTTCATTGTGAACGGCATGTACGACCCGTCATAGAGCTCCTGAATCTCGAAATACAGCTGCTCCGCGGCGTCGTCTTTTTCTGCCTCCGTTTCCGCGTTCCGGCAAGATAAGGCACGCCCTCTTCGCCGAGATTGTACATATATTCCAGATCCAGCGTTTTCAGCTTTCCGCTGCGGTAGGCGTCGTAATTATACTTTGCGCAGACCGCGTTGAGGTTCATCCATCCCAGAACGCAGAGCACGGCGCTGACCGTGACGACGGCGACAGGCAGAATCCTGACCTTGCGGAAGAAGCAGCGCAGGCTCGCGGCGAAAAATACGATCGCGAGCGCGCAGAGGAACGCGCTGGAGCCCACCCGCAGGATCGTCATCCCGAAATTCTCAATATACATGATATTCTTTGCCAGCGCGGTGGCGATCAGGAACAGGGTGAACAGGGCGATGAAAACGCCCAGAGCGCGCAGAACGCCGGGGATGCGGCCCTCGTTTTTCCGGGCAAAAAGAATCATGAAATACAGCACCAGCAGGTTGATCCCCGCGATCATGCAAAGCTCGAAGAACCCGCGCCGGGCGTATTCCGCAAAGCTGAAATGATAGCCGGTGGGCAGGAAGCCCGCGAAGGCGCTGACAAAATAGAACAGCTGCGAAAAAAGATACACAAGGTAGCACAGGGAGAGGATCCCCATGAACGAAGCGGTAAACGCGGTGTCGAGCCCTTTTCTCTGTTTCGCTTCCGCTTTGGGCGGCGCAGGTTTTTTCCGCAGGGAGAATGCGAACGCCAGAACGAAAGGTGTGAGTACCAGCGACAGTAAAAGTTGCAGCGCCACGGAGCCGAAGCTTTTGAACACGCTGCTCACCATGCCGTCAAAGGCGACGTCGGCGCGCATCAGCAGCGGGATCACCGCGCAAAGCACCGGGACTGCGCACAGCACACCCAGCAGCGCCTTCGGCATGGAACGCTTCCCACCGGATCTCGCGGAAAAAACGGCCTTGACGCTCTGCGGCATCTCTTCAATCGCGTTCCCGAGGGGCGCGGCGACGTATCCGATCATGCCGAGCTCTCCCGCGGGAAGCCGTTTCCCCGCCAGCGACGAGAACCAGACGATGGAGGTGCAGGTCATCGCGATCGCCGAGAAAAAGCGGATCGGGATGCTGGATGTGATGACGAATACGCCGGAGAGCGCCAGCGAAAGCAGCCCGCAGACCGTTGCGTAAAACCCCGGCGCGTTCCCCTTTTTGATCAGATACCCGCTCATGCCCAGGAACATCAGGAGGAACGCGGCGGCAAAACCCGCCTGAAAAGTCCCCCAAAGCCCGGCGAATACGCCGAACGCGCACAGAAGCAGCGCCGCCGGCGCGAACAGAAGGTCTTTTTTGTCCGCGACGATCCGGAACTTCGGCGGCTGAGGCGCCCGGTAGGGCGGGTAAGGGCCGTAATACCCCGGTCCGTTCGGCGGGCGATAGCCCGGATTCTGTCCGCCGGGAGGCGTGTTTGCTTCTCCGACGGGCGGAGGCGTTCCGTTTTCCGTTGTGTTCGGCGGAGAGTCGCTTTGCTGCGCGCCCTGATTAACTCTGTTGAATTGTTCGTTGTTTTCGTTCATGGTTCATCCCCCGATTCTGTGATATAGGATTTCGTTGCCAAAACGCAGGTTTTTTTCGTGAAGCCCGCGTCTGATTTCATTTTAAGTTTAGTATAAATCGGCGCACGATTGCGCGGATATGTAATAATCGGTCCGTATAATGTAAATTTCAGTGGAAAGAGACGGTCAGATACAGGGCAACCAGCACAAGCTGAGCCGCCAGCGGCAGAAAACACGCGGCGCGGACCAGCCACCGTTTCCCTTTCGCGACCGTGAGGCACATCAGCGTGTTGGCTGCCGCCATGGGCAGAAGCCCCAGCATCAGGATCGTCCCTCCGCCCTCCCAGCGCGTCATGGGGATCATCGCGTCCGGGTTCGGCACGAAGGTATCGTGCGCGAGCAGCGGGACCGCGAAATACACAAGGCACGCGACGGCGGCGAGATTCAGCAGAAGGACCGCGGTGAAAATCACTTTTTTATGTTTCATACCATCTCTTCCTCTTCAGCAATTAAGACTCATAGAATAAATACACCGGTCTGCGGAGGAATAATACACGAGCCGGAAAAACAGATACGGGTTAAACGACTGCGTTTTCATCTCTTCCTGCGTGTGGAAAAACTCCAGAATATAATAGTCATCTGTCGAGACCGCGGCGGCGTTCGGCCGGGGGTAGTTTTTGTTTTTCGGCGGATCGTTGACGTCATTGACCGACCAGTGATTGTATAGACGTTTTCCTTCGGCGACCGCCTCTCTGACCGTATCGATGTTTTCGGGCGTGACGCGCTCGTAAAGACCGCTCGCCTCGATCTTTGCCGATATATCCTCGGGGTACGAATAGTAATCATAATAATTCCAGTCGCCCAGCCCCATATTGCAGTAACCGTCCGTTTCGGTATAGCCCTTGAACAGCCATTCGATCTTCATATACTCCGGCGCCCATTCGCGGTAAGCGAAGCGCCCGAACCCGACTGCGACAAGCAGAGCAAGCGCGATCAGCAGGATTTTGTATCTATTTTTCACGGTTTTCCCCCTTGTATTACCGGCGCAGATAAACGCAGAACCACCCGTCCGAGAGCTCGTCGATCCGCCGCTCAAACAGCTCGCCCGGGATCATTTCCCGCAGGCCGCTCCGGTTTTCCGCATGCGCAAGGACGGAGAAGAGATTCGATTCGCCGTCCCCCATCAGCAGGAAACCGCCGTCAAAGACGCGCAGAAAGGAATATCCCCCATAACGGGAGGCGATCGACGCGACCGTTTGTTTTTCCCCGTCCGTCAGCGGCAAATAACGATTCTGCGGATAAGAGGCATAGATATAAATACTCCCGTCTGAGAGAATCCCCAGAAGACGGCCGTTGACGCCCGCCGCGGGATACTGTTCGATCAGCGCGCGGTTTTCTTCGACGATCCGCGCCAGCGCATCGAAGTCTTCTTTCCGTTCCGCGAAATCCCCGAAGGGGTGCTTGTGATGGTTGTTGTATATATTGTATATGTAATATCCCGGAACGGTCGCCAGGGCAAGCAAGGCGCAGCCCAGCACGGCGGCGATAATACCGATCGGACGTTTCATGGAAACTCCTTTCAAATTCTGATTTATCGGGCTGTCGCCCGACCGGCAACCGGCATTCGGCAATCGGCAATCGTATTGTAAATTTGACGCCTGCTTTTTGATATTGCAGCTATCGTCAATTTTACAATTTTGTA
>CACYHJ010000283.1 GCA_902774165.1 Oscillospiraceae bacterium | reverse complement strand
CCGCCATCACGTATTCCGCGCTCATCAGCAGCTCCCGCAGCGTGGCGGAAAGCCCGCGCTTGAGCAGCACCGGCTTCCGCGTTTTGCCGATCTCCCGCAGCAGGTCGAAATTCTGCATATTCCGCGAGCCCACCTGCAGCAGGTCCACGTCTTCATATAAATACAATTGGTTCGGGTTCACGATCTCGCTGGCGACCGGCAGTCCCGTCGCCTTTTTCGCCTCGCAGAGCATTTTGAGGCCCTCGGCGCCGATCCCCGGCGAGGCGTAGGGCGAGGTGCGCATATGAAACGCGCCGCCCTGAAATATATCCGCACCCGCCCGCTTCGCGCCTTCGGCAAGCGAGAGGGTCTTTTCGGGCGTTTCCAGCTGATAGGGCCCCGCGATCACCGTGAAAGCCCCGCCGCCGATCTTCACCTCCGGCGTGATCTCAACGACGGAATCCAGCGGGTGGAATTTGCGGTTCGCGCTTTTGTAAGGCTCGGAGATCCGCTTGACGGACTCGATCATATCAAGCCCCTCCAGCAGCTCCACGTCCACCTTGGCGGTGTCGCCGATGAGGCCCATCACCGTGTAATCCGTCCCCTTGGACAGATGCACGTCGAGACCTAAATTTTTAAACCACGCAATCAGGTTTTCGATCTGTTTTTCGTCCGCGCCGGGTTTGAGTACCGCGATCATAATGCTTCCTCCCTAAAAAAAGAACCGTGCAGTGATTTTACTGCACGGCGGTCATTCGTTACGCTCCGAATGCGAATCTACACAGCAGAAAATCACCCTTACTTCATCCTCGCGGTAAAGTAAAAGTAAAAATAAAATACGTTGTTCATTCGATGCGTCTGCATAAATATAACCTCTTGATTTGATGCTTCAATTATATACTCATTTCGTCCCGGTTGTCAATAGCAGATCAAAAAATCGACGCAGACAGACAGTTTGTCCGGGCTTTCGGCATTGACAGAAAGACGGAGAAACGGGTCCCCCCGGAGGCGGGAAGAACCGTCTATTCCGTCAATCACGTCTATCCGGATCATGAACGCAAAACGCCTGATTCTGATACAGCTCAAATCCGCGGCGGACGGTGGCCTTCCCGTCCTCACCGACGACGCGGATGCCGTTTTTCATCTTGATCGACAGCCCGCAGGTCGGCACAAGCGCCGCCGCCTTTTCCAGCGCGCGGATCGGCTGCAGGTCCGCGAAAATATCCTCTCCGCAGCGCTCGCGCAGCTCGTCGTAGGTGATCTTCTTCCGTTTGCCCGGCTCGGCAAGGCGCAGAAGCTCCTGCGAAAGCGGCTGCAAGGCCTCCCGCTCCTGCGATTTTTCCCGCAGCACCTGCGCCACCGGCTTGCCCGCGCGAACAGAAGCCTCCAGCGTCGGGCGGTCGATCTCGGAATATCCGAGCCATTCGACGCCTTTTTCCTTGGAGATGCCGAACCGGATCGTCTGCCCCGGCTCGGAATAATTCGATTTCGTATGCAGCATCAGCCGCTCGTTTTTCTCGTCGGTAAAGGTCAGCGTCAGCGCCGAACGGGCGGCGTTGATGAAATCCGCGGAGCCGATCGCCGCGTTGTTGATATTTTCGGTCTGCACTTTTTTGCTGACGTGCGAGACCAGAACGACGGCGCATTTATTCCGCTTCGCAAGGTTGGAGATCGCCTGCAGAACCGGCCGCAGGATGTTGATACGGTTGATATCCACGTCCCTGCCGATGAACGACTGCCACGGGTCGATAATGACAAGCTTCGCCTGGGCTTTTGAAATCAGCCTTGAAAACTCGTCGATATCCGCGGACAGATCCAGTCCCGCGGACTCAACGCAGTCAATGACGTAAATATGGGACAGATCGCCGCCGGAGGCCTCCATTCTGTCGCGCAGCTCCCCGCCCCGGTCCTCGCCGGAGATGAACAGCACGTTCTGCGGCTTTTCGGGCGGGTCGGGATTGCCCAGCGGCGCGATCCCCCGGGAGACGTTCGCGGCGACGCCGCAGAGAAAATAGGTCTTTCCCGTGCCTCCCGCCGCCATTACGACCGTGTACTCCTCCAGCGGGATATACGGGTACCACAGGTATTGGGCGTCACGCCGTTCGTAGTCGTCCGCGGGGCGCAGACGGTGCCCCTTGAGGCCCCGCCGAAGCTCGTAGATCTCATAGAGCTGAAATTCCCTGCACCGGATGTAGTTTTCAAGCTCCTTGCGGCAGCCGATCCCTTCCGCCGACGAGAGAAGATGCTTCTTCCATGTCGCGTATTCCTTTTTCGTCTTGAAATAACGGAACTCCGTTTCGTCCTCCGTCAGCTCGAAAAGCCCTTCGTACGTTTTTTTCAGATCCTCAAATTCCATGAAAAATAATGCTCCTCCTCGGTATCATTCTTTGTATTCTGAATGGACGTCAGAATATAGAACATTTGTTCTGTCTCTATTATAATTCAACGGATCGGAATATGCAATATGCAAATTGCACGAATTGTACGATATTCTTTGAGGCGTTTTCCATATATCCGGGAATAATATTCACGATACGTTATTTTAATAAAAAATTGACGGTCATTTGCGCGATTGACGGCGTTGACGGTTTCTCCCCCCTCCGACGCCCGGACCCTGAGCGGGCGGTGCGTTCGTTTCCTGCGATTTCCGTGAGCCCGTCCTCAATTATCCATTATTCATTGATAAAAGGGTTGATATAAGACCTCAACTCGTGTATAATGATAGCATAAGGAGTTGATTCCATTGCCGGAGTTAAGCAGGTTCTACAATATCGTTATAAAAATGAGGTTTTTGTATTGTATACGATGAACGGAATTGTCTATGCGGGGGAAAAGGAAAAGCCCGTCACCATTTCCGGCGTAAGACCCCTTCCCGATCATAAGCTTTGGGTACGATTCAGCACCGGGGAGATCAAGCTGTTTTATTTCAACCCCTTATTGGATGCGCCTGCCTTTCAGCCGTTAAAAGAAACAGCCGTCTGGAACGGGGTCTATATCGATTACGGCGTTACCGTCTGGCAGGACGGCGATATCGACATCGCGCCGGAATATCTGTATGAACACGGCGTATCGCTGACAGAGAAAGAAACCGCCTGATCGCGTCCGGATCGGCGATATCGGCAAACGGGAGGGACAACAAAATGAAATACAATCTTGAAACCATGCTTCGCAGAATCGACAACGGCGGGACGGTCCTTCGCGGGCGCGGGGAGCTCGTTGACACGCGCTATTATTTCGGCACGGACATGCTCGCCTCGGCGCAGGGCATCACCAACGACGGCAGGTTTTTCTACTGCACCGGCACGGTCAAGGCGGCGGGCTTCTCCGGCCTTTCCGCGATCGACATCGAAACCGGTACGATCGTGATGCGGCAGGAACGGTACATGCCCCGAGAGCTTTCGGCGATCGGCTGCGACCATTACGGCGGCTGCACGTATTTTGACGCCAAAATATACGTCGCGGTCGAGGACAAAAACCGGGCGAACCCCTGCATCGCCGTGTTCTCCGCCGAAGATCTGACCTTCACGGGACAGTTCGTGATCCTGCCCGACGAGATCCAGCCGGACGGCAACCTGCCCTGGTGCGCGGCGGACAAGGAGAACCGGCTTCTGTATACCGGGTATTTTTACCATTGCGACCACATCAACGTGTTCGATATCGACACGCTGGAATTCATAAAGCATATCCCCATCTCCCGCGTTGTGGAGCACACGCAGGGCGCGGAGATGCACGGCGGGCTCATTTATATTTCATGCCACGATACCTGGGCGAAGAAACATATCTTCTCCATCGACCCGGCGACCGGCAAGGTCACGCCGGTGATGGAGCGCGCCGAGGGACGCATCATCACCGAATCCGAGGGGATGACGATCGTCGAAACCGAGGAAGGGCTGCATCTTTACCAGCTCGACGTGCTGTATCCGTTCGGGCTGGCGGTCAGGAAATATAGGATTTAGGATGATAAATTCTGATTTGTCGAGGTCTTCGACCTCGACATGAATTCGGAATTCGGAATTCGGAATTCGGAATTTCGGTGCGGTCGCAAGCGACGCGCCGTTTTAGAGGATGA
>CACYHJ010000282.1 GCA_902774165.1 Oscillospiraceae bacterium | reverse complement strand
AGGGATTGGCGACGATGTGCGCGCCGTTCTCTTCGACGAGCAGCGCCGAACGGCGGGCGTCGAACGACGAGCCGAAGAAGTTGCCGTAGCAGAAGAAGGTGCCCGCCTGGGAGACGTTGATGTCGCTGTTGCTGCTGCTGACAAAGATATTGTCGAAGATGCGGTAATCATACGCGGTAATAACATATGGCAGCTTTACGATGCGGACCGCGTCGCCGCAGTCGATGAAGGTATTCCCTCTGACCAGAGAGTTTCCGCCCGCGTTCAGATTCGGGCAGTCGATATACAGGCCGCAGCTGCAGTTGCTGACCGTCGATTCGAACAAACTGCCGGGATAACCGCCTCTCGTACCGCGCACGGCGTAGTCAAAGCCGGAAAAGCTGCAGTTCATGATGCCCATGATAGAAGTGGAGAGGAAGGACATTCCGTCACCTCCCGTACAGAGCACCCCGCAGGTGAAGTTCTCGCCGTCCCAGCTCTGCGTCACGCTCGGCGAGGCCGTGAAGACGATGCTGTTTACAATTCCCAGGCCGCCGTAATCTCGCAGTCCGTGCATCGCGGTCATCCTGTGTCTGTCGTCTTCCGTCCCTTCAAGCTCGATCCACCACTGGTCATTGATCGCGATGTGGGATTCAATGAGTCCGTCGTATTCAACCGGCGGCAGGCAAAGTATGAGTCCGCCTTTCCAATTGAAATCGATCTGTTTCCTTTGCAGATAATCCTCCAGATTTGCATTGCTTGCCAGGACCCAGTTGAGCTTTTCCGTCGTGTCCAGGTCACCGACGCCGACGCTTATGCCTGAATATTCCTCAAAAAATACCGTCGCGCTGATCTCGTGTGTAGTGATCTCGCCGTCGTCCTCCCGGTAAGTGAAGCTCACGGTCATGCTGAGGTTAAAAGGCGTTTCCGGCGCGGAGACAAGCTGGAAGCTGAACAGCTCGGCGCCTCCCACCTCGGAATATGCAGCCTTCTGCGGCGTGCTTACCGTCACGTCCGAAGCGGAGCCGGAATTCATTTTCAGCTCGACCGAGCAGGACAGGATGCGGTCGAAGAATCCCGGATCGGCAAATGTTTGGTTCGCCTGGCTGCCGTAGTTTTTCATCGCGCCCAGCACGAAATTCCAGGAAGAGGACATGCCGCTTCCTGCCTCAAAGACGTCTCCGAAGCCGGTCCCGATTGTCAGGACGCCGTCTTCGATCACGCCCGGGGCCGCGTTGACCGTTTCTCCGTTGTAGGTCAGCGGAACGCTGTCGAAGATGTTCAGACCGCCGGTGCCGGCCTCGACGACGATCCCCGCCATGATGCCGTTGTTCCGATCAGAATACTCAAAATAGCACCAGTCGTTCCCGTCCGGGGTGAAGGTGATCAGTCCGTCGTCGTCCCAGGTGATCGTCATCTTTTCAGGGCCGTCCATGATATGGAGATTTGAAGTCAGATCGTTGCCCGTCAGCGCAGTCACGCTATACTCTCTCTGCGCATCGTCCCAGAGGTTGAGATACAGCGTGCCGCTCAGCGGCTCATCCGGACCGAGACTGATATGCGATTCATGCGCGGTCGATCCCTCCCGGACGAAGGTGAGATACTGCTCTTCTCTGCAGAAGCCGAACTGAACGCTGAGGGTAGTCTCTTCTCCGCCGTTGAAGCGGAAGCTCGCCGTCAGCGTGCCGCGGAAGCCTTTCTTGCACGGCGCGGAGAGCGTGACCTTGCGGCCTGCGGTATCGGGCGTGAAGGTCCAGTTCTGTCCCTCGGTGTTGTCCTCGTTCAGTCCGTCAAAGCTGAAGCTCAGATCCGTGATCAGATCCTGAACGCTCCCGTCTGCCAGACTTCTCTCGCTCCATTCGTCATTGGGATTGTCGGCAGAAAGTACTCCGAAAAGGATATCTTGCGAAAAGCTGTGCTGATCTGTCTGGAGATAACGCGTGACCGTCTCTCCTCTGAGGGGATCCGGCCCGCCGTTCCCCCATATCTGATAAAACGCTATCTCATAGGCGTCGTCCCCGACTGTGACGGGGATGCGCCAGTTGCCTCCGCCGCCGTGGCCGCCGGATCCGACGTTAACGGAAATACTCGTCCAGATCGTGGGCTGGACGGTCTGATCGGAATAAATGATCTGGAACCAGCCTTCACGCGACGGCGTGATCGTCAGCAGACCCGAATCCCAGCCCAGTGACAAGCGTCCGTCGACGGAGAGCTTTGTGCTGTCGGCCTCCGTCAGCGCCGCCGCGTCATAATCGTGGGTCTGGCTGTTCCATTGATTGAGATACAGCGTACCGCTCATCGTCGTGTCGGGCATGATGCTGATCTCGGTCACGGCCGGCGAATCCGTCGGCTCGAAGCTTAAGAACGCGTTTTCCCGGAGATAGCTTACCCCTGCGCTGACGGTGCTCACGTCTCCGCCGTTGAAGCGGAAGCTCGCCGTCAGCGTTCCGGAGAAGCCCTGCTTGGAGGGCGCGGAAAACGTGACCTTGCGCGCGCCGGTATCCTGCGTGAAGGTCCAGTTCTGTCCCGTGACGCCGTCCTCGTTTCCTCCGACAAAGCTGAAGCTCAGGTCCGTGATCAGTTCCTGAACGCTCTGATCGGCCGGGTTTCTTTCGCCCCATTCGTCATTGGGATCGCTCCGGGTGACGGCTCCGAGAAACAACTCCTGGTAGAAGCCCTGCGTTGAATCTGGCTTGTAGTTGACGCCGTTGAACGCAGCGGGACCGTATCGGTCATTGCCCCAATCCATGTAGAATTCGATCTCAAAGGTCGCGTTTCCGACGGTGACGGGGATGTACCAGCTGTTGTTCCCGCCGCCGCCGTTCCCGCCTCCACCGTTCCCGCCGCCGCTGTTGCTGTTGACGTTGCCGTTGATACCCATCACATAGCCTAGTTCTATGTTCTGATATCTCAGTTCAAACCACGCTTCTGTTTCTGCGCTCAGGGTCAGCACGCCGTCGACGCCGATGCTCTTCGAAACGGCGGAGTTCTGGGGGCTGAGAACGAGATGACTGCTCAGTTGATCGCTCGTCAGATCGGACGGGACAAATCTTTGTTCCGTATCGTTCCAGCTGTTGAGCACGAGCTTGCCGCTGATCGCCGATCCCGCGGTGAAGGAGATCGAGCCGGTCTGCATTGCCGAACCGCTGGGGACAAAGCCAAGATAGTGATCGCAGCGATGATAGGCGATATCGATACTCAGCGTCCTCGGCGTCCCGTCAAAGCTGAAGTCGGCCGTCAGCGTTCCGGAAAAGCCTTTATTATTCTCAGCCCTGATGAGGAACTTGTTCGCCGCGCCGCTGTCCGGAGTCGTCCAGTTGGCCGGTTCTGCGGTGCCGTCCTCGTTCAGGCCGCTGAAGGTTAAGCTCAGACCCGAGATCCGGCTCTGTACGGTCTCGCCGGCCGCAACCATTTGGCCCTGATCATTTTCGGTCAGAACTCCAAAGCAGAAATCTCTGGCAAAGCTGGTCGTCTCAAGGGGTGAATATAACTGGTTCGCGCCCGTGGCGAGCTGGCAGTTGCCGTTGCCCCAGTCCTCGTAAAAGCCGATCGTGAAGGAATCATCTCCCTCCTGGAAGGAGATGTACCTGCCGTTTCCGTTGCCCTCGGGCGCGTTTCTCTGAGACTCGCCCTCATTCTTTTCGGAAGAGGGTTCGTCCTTCTTCTTGCCGTCGTCGATAGTAGGATTGTCCTTCTTCTTGTCGTCGTCGATAGGAGGATCGTCCTTCTTCTTGCCGTCGTCGATAGGAGGATCGTCCTTCTTCTTGCTGTCGTCGACGAGAGGATCGTCCTTCTTCCCGTCGTCGTCGCTGTACGCGGAGCCCTCCTGGACGGGAACGTCCTCGTCCGATTTGTCGGCGAGGGCGCTTGCTGGTAGCAGGGAGAGACAGAGCACGAGCACGAGCAGAAGCGCCAGAAACCGATATGTTTTTCTCACAGAGATTCCCCCTTGTGCGGAGACTTGAGATCATCTTCCCAGCCTGGCGCTGAAGGCCGCGTTTGCCGGGCATATGAAAGACGCGGATCGACAGAGACAACAATCCACAATAAACCATTTTCATTATAAAATTAAACCTGCA
>CACYHJ010000281.1 GCA_902774165.1 Oscillospiraceae bacterium | reverse complement strand
CCCAGCTGCAGGAGCGGCTGACGGCGCAGATCGCCGATTTCATCAATGAGGAAATGCATCCGCAGGGCGTCGCGGTGGTGATCGAGGCGGAGCACCTGTGCATGACCATGCGGGGCATCAAAGCCGCCGGCGCGGTGACCAGGACCTCCGCCCTGCGGGGCACCATGCGCCGCGACGCGAGAACGAGAGCAGAGGTAATGGCGCTGCTCAAATACTGATTTGTCGGGCTGCTGCGCAGCCCGCAAAATCAGTATTTGCAATGAATAATGAATAATGAATAATGAATAATTGATGACGGGGTTTCACCCCGTACCCCATTATATATTTTGTCAAATATATGCAAACTGAAACAATTAAGTCAATAGCGTAAATTTTATCATCAGACATTTACAAATATTGACATCTACAATAAAAAGGCGCGAAGCGCTTATCCGTAATTATTTCATTATTCATTATTAATTATTCATTTGATTTGTCGGGTCGAAGACCCCGACAAATCAGTATTTAACGAAAGGATCCGCTATGCCGAAACACCGCAACATCGCAATCTTCGTGCCGCATCTGGGCTGTCCGCACCGCTGCGTGTTCTGCGACCAGCGCGCCATCTCCGGCACGCTGTCCGCGCCCGCGCCGGAGGATGTGCGCAGGGCGGCGGAAATCGCGCTGTCCGACGGTGAAACGGGCGGCGAGATCGCCTTTTTCGGCGGCAGCTTCACCGCAGTGGACCGGGACTATATGGTCTCTCTGCTGGAGGCGGCGCAGCCATATATCAGAAGCGGGGATTTTTCCGGGATCCGCTGTTCCACCCGGCCGGACGCGGTGGACCCGGAGACGCTTGGGCTGCTGAAATCCTACGGCGTGACCGCCGTCGAGCTGGGCGCCCAGAGCGCCGACGACGGGATCCTGCAAAAAAACGGCAGGGGGCACACCTTCGCGCAGACAAAAGACGCCTGCGCCATGATCCGGGAGGCCGGGATCGGCCTGGGGCTGCAGATGATGACCGGGATGTACGGCGAAACGCCGGGATCCGCCCTGCGCACCGCAGAGATCTTTTGCGGCCTTCGCCCCGACACGATGCGCATCTACCCCACGGTGGTGCTGAAAAACACCGTGCTCGCGCAGCTTTACGAACGGGGCGAATACGTCCCGCAGACCGTGGACGAGGCAGCGGAGCTCTGCGCCCGGCTGCTGCGGCTCTTCCTGGACGCGGGCATCCCCGTGATCCGTCTGGGACTGCACTCCGGCGGCGGAGTGGACGACAGTTATATCGCCGGCCCGTGGCACCCGGCGTTCCGGGAGCTTTGCGAGGGCAGGATCTATCTCTCACTGATATCGGAGCGTCTGAGAGGGCAGCCGGAAGGCCGATACACCGTGCACGTCGCGCCGTCGGAAATCTCAAAGGCCGTCGGGCAGAAGCGGACGAACCTTGCCGCGCTTGCCGCCCGGGGATGGGACTGCCGGGTAACCGGCGACCCGGAGGTCGGAGTCTTTGAGGTCCGGACGCAGCCGGAACGGATATGTCGGTCTCACGGATCGAACGGATCACAGCGAAAAGAATCATAACGGCACAAAGAATAATAAAGGATTGATCATTTTTGTTTCTGAAAGCATTGGAAATGCAGGGGTTCAAATCGTTCCCGGATAAGACGGTGCTCAAATTCGACAAGGGGATGACCGCCGTCGTCGGGCCGAACGGATCGGGCAAGAGCAACATCTCCGACGCGGTGATGTGGGTGTTGGGCGAGCAGTCCGCCAAAAGCCTGCGCAGCTCCAAGATGGAGGACGTGATCTTCAGCGGCACCGAAAAGCGCCGCGCCATGGGCTATGCGGAGGTCACCCTGCGGCTGGACAACACCGACCGCGGGCTGAACCACGACGCGGACGAGGTCGCGGTCACAAGACGCTATTACCGCAGCGGAGAGAGCGAATACAAAATCAACGGCAAGACCGCCCGCCTCAGGGATATTCACGAGCTGTTCATGGACACGGGCCTTGGCAGAGACGGATATTCCATGGTGGGACAGGGCAGGATCGAGACCATCGTCTCCGCCCGGTCGCAGGACCGGCGCGAGATCTTTGAGGAAGCGGCGGGCATCTCCCATTACCGTTACCGCAGAACCGACGCGCTGCGGCGGCTGGATCAGGCGGAGGAAAACCTGGTGCGCCTGCGGGATATCGCCGGCGAGCTGGAAAGCCGCGTCGAACCGCTGAGAAAGCAAAGTGAAAAGGCGCAGAAATATCTCGCGCTGGCGGAAGAACGCAAGACGCTGGAGATCGGTCTCTGGCTCAACACACTGGAACGCTCCGGGGAGCTTTTGCGCCGGCAGACGGAAAAAATCGACGTCACGCAGAGCCAGTATGCCGCAGCGGAAAAAGAGCTTGCCCGGATCATCGAGGAATCCGAAGCGGCGTCGGCCGAGGTCCGCGCTCTCACCGCGCAGGTGGAGGATAAGCGCGGCGAATCGGCGGCGCTGGAACAAAGCGCCCGCGACGCGGAGGCGGCGGCGGAGCTGATCCGCAATCAGATCCGGAACAACCTGGCGGTGATCGAGCGCATCCGGGGAGAGATCGAACAGGAGTCCGGCACCGACCGCAGCATCGGCGAGCGGATCGAAAAAGCGGAACAGGAAGCGGCTGCGCTGGGCGAAGAGCTGAAAACGCTGGCGGCAAAAATGAACGACACGGACGCGCAGATCGAAGAAGCGGACGCGGAGGAAAAAAACCTGCTGCGGCTTTTGGCGGAAAAGAACGCGCGCCTTGCGGTGATCAACGAGGATATCGCAAAGCACCGGGTCTCGGAATCCTCCGCCCAGACGGCGCAGAAGGAGATCCGCACCCGCGCCGGCACGCTGGAGAAAGAGCTGGCGGACCGCCGCGCCGAGGCGGAGAAGGCCCGCGCCGAGGCGGAAAAGCACCGGGCCGCCATTGAAACGCAGAAGCAGAAGCTGCAGCAGATGGAGAATTCCCTGAGCGGCTACGCGATGAAAAACGAGCTGCGGCAGAAAAAACTGGAGGACGCCCGCCGGACGGCGGAAAGCATCAGCGCGGAGCTGACGGGCGTGGTCTCAAAGAAAAATATGCTGGCGGAAACCGAGCGGAACATGGACGGTTACCAGGGCAGCGTGCGCGCCGTGATGCGCGCGGCGTCCGCCGGCGCCCTGCGGGGCGTCCGGGGCCCCGTCAGCACCCTGATCTCGGTGGAGCGGGAATACGCCGCCGCCATCGAAACGGCGCTGGGCGCCGCCGCCCAGAACATCGTCACGGAAACCGACGACGACGCGAAACGGGCGGTCTATCACTTAAAGAACAACAACGCAGGCAGGGCGACGTTTCTGCCTATGTCCTCCATCCGGCCCAGAGAGCTGAACGAAACCGGGTTTGACAAATGCCGCGGGTTCATCGCCGTCGCCTCCGATCTGGTGGAATATGAAAAAGAATACGACGACGTGATCCGCAGCCTGCTGGGCAGGACCGTCATTACCGAAACGCTGGACGACGCGGTGCTGATCGGCAGAAAATATTCCCAGCGGTTCAAGATCGTCTCGCTGGACGGGCAGGTCGTCAACGCTGGCGGCGCCATCACCGGCGGTTCCGGCGTGCGCAGCTCCGGCTTCATCACCCGGCGCGGAGAGATCGCCGCGCTGGAAGAGAAAGAGGCCGCCCTGCGGGAAAAGCTGGACAAGGCGAAGGCTGCGGTCTCGACGGCTGCGGCGGACGCGGAGAAGGCCTCCGCCGAGCAGGAGGGGATCCGCGCCGAAATCTTCAAAACCCGCGAAGGGATCACGGCAAAGGACGGCCTGCTGCGGGTGGCGCTGACCAGCGCGGAATCCGCGGAGAGCATCGTCGACGCGATGCAGACCGAGCTGGATATGTCGGCGGTCCGGCTGCGGCAGATCAGCGGCAACACCGACGCCTACGAGCAACTGAGCTCAACGCCAACACCGTATCCGCCCGGGAGCTGAAACGCCGCAAATCCGGCCACTCCGACCGGATCGAGGCCCTTGAAAAGGAATCGGCGGACCTGCAGGCGCAGATTACGGCGCTGGAACGGGAAACCGGAGAAAAAACCGCCGCCGCCGAAGCGCTGCGGGAACAGCGGCAGAGCGTGGAGGACGCGGTCGCCGGGATGATCCGCCGCAGGGAGGAATTCGAGACGAGCGTTTCGCAGCTGCGGGTCCGGGAGCGGGAAAAGAGCGACGAAAAAGAGCGCCTGAGCGCCGAGAGCGTCCGTCTGGAGGAAAAACGCGACGCCCTCGAAAAAGAGCGGGACAGCACGGAGAAAAAGCTGTTTGAGGAATACAACCTCACCCGCCGGGAAGCCGCGGCGCTGGAGATCCGGATTGAAAACATCACCGAAGCGAGCCGGGAGCTGTCCTCGATCCGCGCAAAAATCAAGGCGCTGGGCTCGGTCAACGTGGGCGCGGTGGACGAATACAAGGAGGTCTCCGAGCGGTACGCCTTCCTGAGCGGGCAGCTGGAGGATTCAGAGAAATCCAAGGCGGAGCTGCTGCGGCTGATCGACGAGCTGACAAGCGAAATGGCAAAGCGTTTCGCGCTGAAATTCAAGGAGATCAACGACCGCTTCGGCGAGACCTTCGAGCATCTGTTCGGCGGCGGCAAGGCGGAGCTGGTATTGGAGGATGAGAACAACGCGCTGGAGTGCGGCATCGAGATCAAGGCGCAGCCGCCCGGCAAGAATGTCAAGGCCATCAGCCTGCTCTCCGGCGGCGAGAAAGGACTTTGCGCCATCGCGCTGATCTTCGCGATCCTCAAGGTCAACCCATCCCCCTTCTGCATCTTTGACGAGGTGGAGGCGGCGCTGGACGAGGTCAACGTGGTGCGGTTCGCCGAATACGTGAACTCCATGACCGACCGCACGCAGTTTATCCTCATCACCCACCGCCGGGGCTCCATGGAGGCCTCGGACGTGATGTACGGCGTCACCATGCAGGAACGCGGCGTGTCGAAGCTGCTGGAGATGCGCACCAGCGAGACGGCGAAAATGATCGGGATTGAATCATAACCGAAAGGAACGGAAAACATATGGGTATTTTTTCAAAGTTCAGCTTCGGGCTGAAAAAGACAAGAGACAAGATGAACAACGCCCTCGACGACATGTTCGACTCTTACGACGAGTTTGAGGACGGGCTGTTTACCGAGCTTGAGGAGATCCTGGTCATGGGCGACGTGGGCATGAAGACCGCCTTCGACATCACCGAGGAGCTGAAGGCCCGGGTCGCGAAGCAGAAAATCAAGAGCCCGTCGCAGGCGAAGGGCGAGCTGATGGACATCGTCGCAACGATGCTTTACGGCGGCGAGGATATGGGGCTGATCACGATCCCCTCCATCATTCTGATGATCGGCGTCAACGGCGTGGGCAAGACCACCACCATCGGCAAGATGGCGGCGATGTATAAAGCCCAGGGCAAAAAAGTGATCCTCGGCGCGGCGGACACCTTCCGCGCGGCGGCGATCGAGCAGCTGGAGG
>CACYHJ010000280.1 GCA_902774165.1 Oscillospiraceae bacterium | reverse complement strand
TCGCTTCGGAGAGAGAGACAATGTCTGATTTTCAGTGCATCGCAAAAATACAGAATGATTTCAAAACAAAGTTCGGCCTGCCGCGGCAAAGCGGGATGGCGGAACACCTGATCTCGAAAATCGTCATGGAGAAGCCCTTCCGCGTGCCGGACGCCTTCCGCGGGATCGAGGAGTTCGAGCGGCTCTGGCTTATCTGGGAATTTCACACGGCAAAAAAAGAAGGGGAGTGGTCTCCCACGGTGCGTCCGCCGCGCCTTGGCGGCAATGAGCGCGTGGGCGTCTTTGCCACCCGTTCCCCCTATCGCCCCAATTCCGTCGGCCTGACCTGTGTGAAGCTGGAGAAGTATTATATCGATAAGAACGACGGCCCTGTGCTGATCGTCTCAGGCGCCGACCTGCAGGACGGCACGCCGATTTTCGATATCAAGCCCTATCTGCCCTACGCGGACAGTTATCCCGACGCCGCCGCCGGTTTTACGGACAGACGGCAAAAGAAAACGCTCTCGGTGGTTTACGGGGCGCCGGTCCCTGCCGGGATGAGCGATCCGCAGCGCAAAGCGCTTGACGAGGCGTTGAAAAACGACCCGCGCCCGGCGTATCAGTCGGACCCGGATCGGGTTTACGGTATGCGCTACGGCTCGTGGGACGTGCGGTTCAGGGTCTCAGGCGAAACGCTCACGGTCATCTCGTTTGAACCGGAACCGTGACCGCAGGCGTTTTTTGAGATAAAAAACCCGCGGAACCGGAATCAGTCGTAATGACCTGCCCATGGACAGGAACAGCAGCCGCCCGGTGTCTTCATTGCTCCCATCGTCCGGCCGGAGCCGGGAGGTCTGCGATCCGACGTCGGAGACAACCGCAAATAAATATAAACGTTGGGTCAAACGGACTGAATAATCGAATCCCGCAGGATAAAAAACAGAATGGATTGTTAATCGTCTTCTTCGTCCTCTTCGTCGTAATAGAGAGAGGAAAGACGCTCCTCAAAAATGTCGCTGATCTCGGCGTATTCTTCCTCGTCCTCGATCTGGGAAAGATAGGTTTCCCCGTCTTCCTCGCTGACCTTGAGAATCAGAACCTCGCTGTCGTTTCTGAGAATCTCTTCCGGATCCTCAAAAAACTCAACCAGCGCAACATATCTTCCGTCGTCGGTCTCGACGCGGTCGAGAACTTCAAAATCATAACTGTTGCCGTCGTCGTCCGATACGGAGACAATCTCGGGGGCGTAATCGAATTCTTCGCTCATAGTATTCCCTTTCCCTGGCCGTCCGGCGTTTCTTCTATCACTATTGTACACAAAAGCCGGGTGAATGTCAACTCAAATTTCCGCGGTCCAGATCAGAGAAAAGCGCTCGCCGGGCCCGATCCTGTGATTCCCCTCTTTTGTCTCGAAGATCCCGTCGGAGACGGTGCTGTCGTCCACGCCGCACCAGGGCTCAAGGCAGACGTAAGGCGCGCCGGGCTTTGCCCAGATGCCGAGATAGGGGGAGGAGAAGGTGAATCGGACGTCCCGCGTGCCGCCGAAGGCGTGCAGGGTCAGGGATTCAGACCGGATATCCTTCAGGATCAGCGCGTCGTTGTCAAAAATATGCTCGGTGACGGTGATGGTGTTTTCGTTCCTGAGTACGGGGAATTTTTCCGTCTTGCGAAGACACAGCTCCATATCGATCATCTCGGAATCGAGCGTTTCATTTTGCGAAAACTCGATCGTGTCGCCGATCCGGCAGTTGAAGCCGGGATGCGCGCCGAGGCCGAAATACATGATTTTGTCGTCGGTATTCTCTACCCGAAGCTCCGTGGTGAGTTTTCTTCCCTCGATGGTGAAAATCTCATACAGTTTATAGTGATACGGGAAGCTTTTCAGGGTGTTTTCATCCTCAGTCTGAAGAAAGACAAGTTTGTTTTCGCCCTTTTCCGCAAGCGCAAACGGGCGTTTGCGGGCGACGCCGTGCTTCGGGCATTGATACCTTACGCCGCCGAGGGTATAACCGTCGTCTTTGAGCCGCCCGATCACCGGGAAAAGCACCGGCGACTGTCCGTACCAGACCGCGGGATCGCCCTGCCACAAATACTCGAAGCTGTTTTCCTTGTCGTAAAAACCTGTCAGCTCCGCGCCGAATTCCTTGACGCTGACTCTGATCTGTTCGTTTTCGATGGAATGGATCATATCGTTCACCTCACAGCTATCATACCACAATGATGCATGGATTTTCAATAACCACTTGCAAATGTATAAAAATAAGTATAAAATATGATAAAGTACAAAAAACGAGGGAATTGACATGAAAATTGCCGATATTCTGAAACAGGATAAGATCAGCCTTTCTCTTGAAGTGTTTCCGCCGAAAAAGTGGGAGAATATCGAGAGCACCGAACGCGCCGTTACGGAAATGGCGCGGCTGTCTCCCTCCTTTATCAGCGTGACCTACGGCGCGGGCGGCGGGACCAGCGCCTATACGACGCGCATCGCGAAGCATATTCAGAACGGCTGCGGCGTTACGGCGCTGTCTCATATGACCTGCGTGGGGACCGACCGGGAAAAAGCGCTCGGGCTGATGGAGGAGCTTTCCGAAAACGGCGTTGAGAACATCCTTGCGCTGCGCGGCGACATCCCGGAATCCGGAGATTACAAAAAGGATTTCAGATACGCCTGCGAGCTTGCGTCCTTCATTAAATCCCACGGCGATTTCTGCGTCGGCGGCGCCTGTTATCCGGAGGGGCACCCGGACGCGCCCTCCATCGCGAAGGATATCGACGCGCTGAAAATCAAAGAGGAAAGCGGCGTTGATTTCTTTACCACGCAGATGTTTTTCGATAACAACATCTACTACTGTTTTCTGAACAAGCTCTATCAGAAGGGCGTGAAAACGCCGGTGATCACCGGGATCATGCCCATCACGAACGCATCGCAGCTCAAACGCATCATCTCCCTGAGCGGCTCCATCATCCCGACCCGGTTCCTTGCGATCGTCGAAAAATTCGGCGACGACCCCGCGTCCATGCGGCAGGCCGGGATCCTGTACGCCTGCGACCAGATCGTGGATCTGATCGCCAACGGCGTCCATAACGTCCACATTTACACCATGAACAAACCCGAGGTGGCGGAAGCGATCGTCAGAAACCTTTCGGAGATTGTCAAATGAACGAGAGAAATATATTACGGTATCTGAGAATCTCCGGCGAGCCGGACGACCGGACGCGGGATCTGATTGCGGAGTGCGTTCGGGAGGCGCGTCAGAAGGTGGAACCGAAACGGGTCTGGCGTGTGTTTGACATCACAAGAGCCGAGAACGGCATCCTGCTCGGCGATGCGTTTTTTGAGGGAGCGCAGATCGCGCACCGGCTGATCAGCTTTGATCAGTGCGCCGTGTTCGCGGTGACGCTGGGCATCGGCGGAGACCTGCTGGTGCGGCGCTATTCCGCGGCGCAGCCCTCCAAAGCTGCGGTGATGCATGCGGTCCTTTCGGATATGACGGAGGACGTCTGCGATCTGACCGAGGCGCAGATCCGCAAGGGGCCTCCGGCTTACGAAACCGGGACCCGGTTCAGCCCCGGCTATCCTGGGCTGCCGCTCGCCTATCAGAAACAGATTTTCGATCTGCTGGAAGTGACGAAACGCATCGGCATTACGCTCACCGACGCGAATTTCATGATCCCGCACAAGTCCGTGACCGCCTTTGTCGGCGTTAAGGAGAAGCATTATGAAAAATATCAGGGAACTGTTGAGAAAAAGAATTTTGTTTTTTGACGGCGCCATGGGGACGATGCTGCAGAAAGCCGGTCTGAAAAGCGGCGAACTGCCGGAGCTTCTGAACCTGACGCAGCCGGAGCTGATCACCGGGATCCACCGCGCGTATCTTGCCGCGGGTGCCGACGTGATCACCTCCAACACCTTCGGGGCGAACCGTTTCAAACAGAAAGACGTCGGCGGGATCATTGCCGCCGCGCTGAGAAACGCCAGAGCCGCGGCGCAGGAATACGACGCGTTTGTCGCGCTGGATATCGGTCCCTCCGGCAAGCTTCTCGCCCCCTGGGGGGATCTGGAATTTGAGGACGCATACGAGGGCAGGGAAAGACAACGCGGACCTGATTATTATTGAAACAATGGGCGACCTGTACGAGGTCAAGGCGGCGCTGCTTGCCGCGAAGGAAAACAGCGATCTTCCGGTGTTCGTCACCATGATCTTCGGCGGAGACGGCAGACTGCTCACCGGCGCGGATCCCGCGGCGGCGGCTGTCACGCTGGAAGGGCTCGGCGCGGACGCGATCGGCCTGAACTGCGGTTTCGGCCCGGAAGCGATGCTGCCGCTTGTAAAGCAGATGGCGGCGGCCACGAGCCTTCCGCTGATCGTGAATCCCAACGCGGGACTGCCCGAGGTTGTGGACGGCAAAACCGTCTATAACGTGGATCCGGAGGAATTTGCCGGCTGGATGGCGAAAATCGTTGAAGCCGGCGCGTGCGTCGTCGGCGGCTGCTGCGGTACCACGCCGGAGCATATCAAAGCCGAGGTCGCGGCCTGCAGGGATCTGCCCGTCCCCGCCTGCGCGGGGGATTTGCCCGCGGCGGTCACCTCCTATTCCGGCATGGCGGTGTTCCGCAACAAAACGCTGATCATCGGCGAGCGGATCAACCCCACCGGCAAAAAACGTTTTCAGCAGGCGCTGCGCGAAAATGACATTGATTATATCATCGACCAGGGCTACGAGCAGTCCGACGCGGGCGCTGATATCCTTGACGTAAACGTCGGCCTGCCGGAGATTGACGAGACCGAAATGCTCGTCACCGCCGTGCAGGAGCTGCAGGCCGTGATCAATAAGCCGCTGCAGCTTGACACCACAAATCCGGCGGCGCTCGAGGCGGCGCTGCGCGTCTATAACGGCAAAGCGATGATCAATTCCGTCAACGGTAAAAAGGAGACCACGGACGCGGTGTTTCCGCTGGTGAAAAAATACGGCGGCGTGACGGTCTGTCTGCTGCTGGATGAGAACGGGATCCCCGCCGACGCGGCGGGAAGAATCGCGATTGCGGAGAAGATCATCGAACGCGCCGCAGCCTTCGGCATCGGCACGCGGGAGCTGATCTTCGACCCGCTTGCCATGACGGTCAGCACCGATCCCTCCGCCGCGCTGATCACGCTCGAGGCGGTGCGGGAGCTGCACGCAAGAGGCCTGAAAACC
>CACYHJ010000279.1 GCA_902774165.1 Oscillospiraceae bacterium | reverse complement strand
CGTCCTCGGCGTTCAGCGATGAAAGCCTTGACGACAGCATCCTGCACGGGTATTTCAAAACCGCCGACGGCGGCGCCGAGGGCGAGTGCGTGGGCTTCGTGTCGATCGTCGATCTGTTCGGCGATAAAGTCGCCACGATCTACGGCGTCGATATTTCGTATTATAACGTGTATAACTTTACCGCGATCACGGGCGTGAAGGATGAATTCGTCAATTACGAGCAGACGCTCTTCCGGTCGTTTGCCTCGCTGAAGATCAAGCAGGAATTCATCTCGAAGATGCTGAGCAACAGCGAAGCGTCGTTCGAGCAGATGCAGCAGATCAACGCGTCGATCGCGGCGTCCTATGACAATTACAATTCCGCCTGGCTCGCAAGATCGCAGTCCGGGGATATCGCCCGCCAGAAGCAGAGCGACGCGACCCTCGGCTACGAGAGGGTATACGATACCGAGACCGGAGAGATCTACAAGGCCTATAACGGCTTTACGGATGAATATACCGGGCAGCGTTACCGGCCGGTCACCGACGATATGTATTCCCGGGGCTGGGACGGTTACATCGAAAAATAAAAAACGGACGGGATGCGCGTTCGCGCTGTCCGAATCACAGAATTGCGAGGGATAAACATGAAAGAAGAAAAAATCATTGCCGTTGCGCTCGCGCTGATCCTTGCGTTATCGACGTTTACCGCGGGGATCGCATTCCCCGTCGGCGCGGCGGAGGACGCCGTCGCCGCGGGCAAAACGGGTCCCGCGGCGGGAGATTACGTCTATCTCGGCGCCACGACCCCGGAGGCGTCCTACGACGGCGTGACCGCGGGGCAGCCAATCAAATGGCGGGTCCTTGATCCCGCCGAAACGAACTTCGGCGAGAAAGGCGTTTTCCTGATCACCGAGGAAGTGCTCGGCGGCACGGAGAAAAATACCTATGAGGGCTGCGGCTATATCCTCTTCAATGAGCGTTCGGGACCGGACGACGATACGAACAGAGGCGGCCCCTTATGGGAGGGAAGCGCCGCGCAGAGCTGGTGCAAATCGTTTTACGCGAACGATCTGACGGCGCAGGAGCAGGCTGCGGTCCTTTTGACGGCGAAAACGGACGGGCCTTATGAGTACGACGCGAAGGCGGACACCGACGGCAGCGATCTGTATACGGTTCCCTTCACCGCTTCGGAGCTGAAGGGAGACCGCGTCTTTTTCCTCTCCGCCGAGGAGGTCATGACGTTTTTCCCGGAACGCAAAACCAACCCGGGCAGGATCGCCGAATATGACGGAAAACCGTTTTACTGGTGGCTTCGCACTCCCTATTTGAACTTTAATCTCAGCATTTATTCTGCGGGCGACGTGAAACCAGACGGTAAGATTTCCTATGATATGACCGAAACCAGAGTCGCCGGCGCGCGCCCGGCGATGAATCTCGACCCCGACCGCATCCTGATGTGGTCGGCGGCGTCGGACGGCAAGCCGCAGGCCGCGGACGGGAAGCTCGCCGCGCTTTCCCGGGATACGTCCGAATGGAAGGCGATGCTTCTCGACGAAAGCCTTTCGCTGACCGTTGATTCGGACGGGATCGTGAAAAATAAAAACACCGTCAGCATTCCGTTCTCGAACGCGACGACGGGAGAAGGCTGCTACGTCTCCGCCGCGGTAAAGGATGACGACGGCAGGCTTCTTTACTACGCGAAATGCGCCGACCTGTCGTCCAAGTCCGACGGCGTCGTCAAGCTCGACGTTTCCAAAGTCGGCAAGAATCATCTGTATCTTTTCTGCGAACGCGAAAACACAGATTTTACCTCGGATTACGGCGGCGCGATGCAGGAGATCCCGCTTTCGTCGCAGACCGTCGCTCCGCCCGAGACCGACGTTCAGGACAGGGCGGCGCCCAAGACGGGAGATTACGTCTATCTCGGCTCCACGACTTCGGAGGCGTCCTACGACGGCGTTACCTTCGGGCAGCCGATCCAATGGCGGATCCTTGATCTCAACGAAACGAACTTCGGCGAGCCGGGCGTTTTCCTGATCACCGAGGAGCTGCTCGGGGGCACCGAGAAGTACGGCGTTTACGGCTATATTCTCTTTAATGAATATGATTTCAGCACGAGCAAACGCACGCGGGAGAGAAGCGACGTCGAATGGCAGGGGAGTCTGGCGCAGGGCTGGTGCAAGACGTTTTACGCGGACAATCTGACGGCGCGGGAGCAGGCGGCGGTCCTCGCGGCGACGAAAACCGACGAGCCCTTTGAATACGATCCGTCCGCCGACAACGTCAGCGACAGCTACACCTTCCCGATTCGTTTCGACGCCTCGGCGCTGAAAGGGGAATACGTGTTTTTCCTTTCTCCCGAGGAGGCCGTGACGTATTTTCCGGAACGCGAAAGCATCAACGGCAGGGTCGCCGCGTATAACGGAGTCCCGTGGGTCTGGTGGCTGCGTACCCCTGTGATAACGGGCGCATATGATTTTTATATCGGCTTCGTAAAGCAAAGCGGTGAGATCGACCGCACGGAAGTGAGATCGAACATCGCAGCCGGCGCGCGCCCGGCGATGAATCTCGACCCCGACCGCATCCTGATGTGGTCGGCGGCGTCGGACGGCAAGCCGCAGTCCGCGGACGGAAAGCTCGCCGCGCTTCGCGGGGATACCTGCGAGTGGAAGCTGACGCTGCTTGACGAAAGCCTCTCGCTGACGGTCGAGAAATCAGGCATCGTCAGGGACGGGGATACGCTGTACGTCCCCTTCTCCGGCGCGACGACCGGAGAAGGCTGCTTCGTCTCCGCCGCGGTCAAGGACGACGAAGGGAACGTTCTCTATTATGCGAAAGCCGCCGACCTGTCTTCCAAGTCAAAAGGCGTAGCGAAACTTGACATTTCGAAGGTCGGCGACAATCACCTGTACCTGTTCTGCGAACGCGTGAACGCCGACTGCGTCTCCGATTACGGCAGCGCGATGCAGGAAATACCGCTTTCGCCGCAGATCGAGGAACCGACGACCGAGGCTCCGACAACGGAAGCTCCGACCACGGAAGCTCCGACGACCGAGGTTCCGACAACGGAAGCGCCGACGACCGAAGCTCCGACGACGGAAGCACCGACCACCGAAGCACCGACGACCGAAGCTCCGACGACGGAAGCTCCGACGACCGAGGCCCCGACGACCGAGGCCCCGACGACCGAGGCTCCGACAACGGAAGCCCCGACGACCGAAGCCCCCTCGCATACTGATCATCAATGGGATGAAGGGCGTTTTGCCGAACCCGACCGCGACCGGTTGACCGCGATCAGGATCTATACCTGTTCCGACTGCGGCGAAACGAAGAAAGAAGAAATCAAGTATATGCTCGGCGACGTCGATCAGAGCGGGAAAATCAATTCCGTTGACGCGCGGCTTGCGCTTCGCCGCGCCGCCCGCATCGAAAGCTTTGAGGAAAACTCGCCCGCGTTTCTGGCGTGCGACGTGGATTGCGATTCCAGAGTGAAGGCGACGGACGCCCGCCATATCCTTCGAGGAGCCGCGAAGCTGGAAGATCCGAAAACGTGGGGGAACGGTGAAACCCCGCCGCCCGCGACCGAGGCTCCTGCGACCGAGGATCCTACGACTGAGACCCTGCCGACCGTGACCCTGCCGACCGTGACCGAAGCTCCATCCGCTCCCACGGAACCTTCGGAAAAAATTACGGATCTTGCCGTGAAGGTGCGTGCTACCGCCGCCTCGAAGCTGAAGCTGGTTGAAAAGGATACGGAAGCGTTCACCATGCAGATCCCCGAGGGCTGGGAGCTGCGCTACGGCTGGGACGGCGAAAAAATGCTGCTCATCCGGGTCTATGATCCGGAAAATCCGGTGAACCAGATCTTTTACGCCACCGATATGGTCCCGTTCATGAAGAGCGAAGCGGGCGCGCGGATGTACGCGAGCACGGGGCCTGCCATGTTAAGCGAAGCGGTCGTCCTCGATCCCCCGACGAACGAAACGCTGTTCCAAAAGATCCCGAAGCTGCGCGACTATTATTTCAATACGATCAAGTCGGAAGCGACCGCGGCGCTGATCCCGGAGATCTGCGATTTCGAACTGCTCGAGAAGCTGCCCGCGTCCTCGGCGTTCAGCGATGAAAGCCTTGACGACAGCATCCTGCACGGGTATTTCAAAACCGCCGACGGCGGCGCCGAG
>CACYHJ010000278.1 GCA_902774165.1 Oscillospiraceae bacterium | reverse complement strand
GGTGATTTGCTGCGGCGGCGACGGTACGCTCAACGAGGTGATCAGCGGCCTGCCGGATGCGGGACCGCGCCCGATCATCGGGTATATCCCCATGGGCTCAACCAACGACCTTGCAAATAACCTCGGTATTCCTTCCGCCATGCCCTACGCCGTGGAAACGATCCGGCGCGGGGAGAGCCGCGGGTACGACGTCGGGAAATTCAACGACCGCTGTTTTACCTATATCGCCTCCTTCGGCCCCGGCGTATCGGTCTCCTATACCACGCCGCAGCGGGTGAAGAACGTGCTGGGCTACAGCGCGTATATGCTCAACGGCTTCGGGCTGCAGCTGATCCCCACGATGAAGGCCCTGAAGCCCAAGCATATCCGCGTGGAACACGACGGAAACGTGTTGGAGGATGATTTCTATTTCGGCACCGTATCCAATACGCTCTCCGCAGCGGGCATGTTCAAATTCCGGAAGGATGAAGTCCGCTTTAACGACGGAAAATTTGAAGTGGTGCTGATCCGGAAGGTCAGGACCCCGTTTCAGATCTTTTCTCTTCTCAAAAAAATGCGCCGCCATGAGTACGACGGGGAGACGCTGGTGCATTTTCAGGCTTCAAAGCTTCGTTTTACCTTTGAAAAGCCGGAGAGCTGGACGCTGGACGGCGAATGCAGCGGGCCGGTAGACCAAGTACAGATCGACGTAAAAAACAACGCCGTCAGGATCTTCTGCCCGGACAGCGAATACTTTTTATAAACGGTAACGAGGGGAATCATGAAGAAAGACAATAAAATGCTGATAAAAGTTCTGGTGGCGCTGGCGGGGATCACTCTTACCGTATCCATATTGTTCTTCACACCGCTGTGGGGCACCGCGATTCTCACGTGCGCGCTCTCCGTTATGAGCTGCTATGAACTGTTGGTACCCACCGGCGTCTGTAAAAAGCCCGTTCCTATGATCGTATGTCTGTTGACGGCCGCGGCGGTCCCATGGCTGCGGTACTTTGGCGTCGCCGAAACGGGAACGCTGCTGCTTTCTCTTTGTTTGCTGACCTTCGCGTTTCTGTATTCTGCCGCCGCAGGTCAATACCACAGTTCAAAAAACATAGCGTATCTGTTTCTCGCTTCGATCGTATTTCCTTCGTTCTTCTCCCTTTTACTGCCGGTGTTGGGCGGTGAAAACGGCAAGCGGTTTGTGCTGCTCCCGTTCATTGCGGCGTGGAGCGCGGATACCGGCGCACAGTTTGGCGGAAAGCTCTTCGGCAGGCATAAGCTTGCACCGCGGATCAGCCCGAACAAAACCGTGGAAGGCTTCTTTTGCGGACTCGCCGGCGGCGTGCTGGGTATGGCGATCTATGGTATGGTGATCCATATTATGAGCCAAGACGTTTCGTGGCTCTCCCTGCTGTGCTTCGGGCTGCTCGGCGCGGCGTTCGGCACAGTCGGCGACCTGTTTTTCTCCTATATCAAACGGGAGCACGGGATCAAGGATTTCGCTTCGATCATGCCGGAGCACGGCGGCATTCTGGACCGCTTCGACAGCGTTGTTTTTGTGCTCCCGCTGTTTTACGCTTATGTACAGATTGTTTCCTTTGCATAAGAAACGGCTGCGTTTTGCCCTGAGGCTACGCAGCCGTTTTTTCTATTGCGGGATAGTAACTGTAAATTCCGTCTTGCCGCCGCTGCTTTCCGCTGTGACTTCGCCGGCGTGGAGATGCACAATTCGCTTCACAACGGCAAGGCCGATGCCATTGCCCTTCCCGGAATGGGATTCATCCGCCTGGTAGAATTTATCGAAGATATAGGGCAGGCTCTGCTCCGGGATATTTGGTCCCGTGTTTGCAACGTTGACGCGGATTCTGTTATCCGCCTTTTCTATGGAGATACGAAACGCGCAGTCCGGCTCCGAGAATTTCACGGCGTTGTCGATCAGGTTCAGCCATACTTGTTTTAATAAATCCTCGTCCGCCTCTATCTCGTATTCGTCGAAGATCAGTTCCGGCTCCAGCCCTTTTTCCGTCCACTTCTTCTCCAGCATCAATACGCAGTTGCGGATCTGCTCCGAGAGGTTATACCTGTGCTTTTCCTCCTCGATCACGTCGATGTATTCCCGCTGTTCCTCCGGGGTGAGGTTACCGCGCTTCAGGAGCTTTGCAAAGCCCATGATCGAAACGATGGGCGTTTTGAATTCATGCGAAAAATTGTTGACGAAATCGGTGCGCAGGATCTCCGTTTTGTCGAGCCGCGCCGCCATCTGATTGAAGCTGTCCGTGATCTCGATGATCGTCGGGTGGCGGTTCAGGGGCTTGCCGATCTCGAGTCGGGCCTTGTAATCGCCCTCCGCCAGTCGGTTGATCGTATTGATCGTTTTATTGATCGGTCCTGTCAGGATCCGGCTGAGCAGGAAGGAGATCCCCGCGCCGACGATGAGACAGAACAGAATAAAAAGCGCCATGAGCAGCGGACGGTTGATCGCGCCGGTGATCTCCAGCTTCAATACGCCGGTCCCGCTCAGCGTAATCACAATCGCCGCCATCAGCAGCAAAAATAATAGCTCCACCGCAAAGGTGACGCCCGCCAGAAGGAGCGTCAGCGCGAGCCGGGACTTTCTTTCCATTTTTTTGTTCATTCTTTTTTCACCGCCCTGTAACCGAGTCCGCGCACGGATTCGATTGAAAACGCGTTCCAGCCCTCAAACCGTTTGCGCAACCGACCGACGTGCACCGTCACGGTCTCCCAGCCGGTCTCGCTGTCCGCGCCCCAGATCTCGTCCATGAGCTGAATGCGGGTGAAGATCTTTCCCGGGTAGGAAAGCAGCTTATACAGCAGCAGAAATTCCTTTTGCGGCAGCGTCTGTTTTTCGCCGGAGGAGAAATCCGTTACCGTAAAGCTGTCGTAATCCAGAGTAACGGTTCCGATTACAATTTTCCGTTCGCTGGCGATCTTTGCGCGGCGTAATAACGCCTTGATCCGCAGCAGCATTTCCGTTTCGTCGATGGGCTTCGTCATATAATCGTCCGTGCCGGATTGGAAACCCCTGTGCTTGTCCTCCGGCAGGTGCTTTGCCGTCAGCATCAGGATGGGCAGATCATTGTTTGTCTCCCGCAAAAGCGTCGTCAGCTCATAGCCGTCCATCTTCGGCATCATAATATCCAGCACGATCAGATCCACGTGCGTTTTATCCAGAACAGCCAGCGCGTCTTCTCCGTTTTGGGCCGTGGATACGGAATAATTCTCCGCCTCCAGCACTGCGGTGAGAAGCCGCCGCGTGTTTTTATCGTCATCGACCACCAAAATGTGAAACATCTTCTCGCCTCCGTTCCCAATGCTATATCATTTTCATAAACCGAAGCTAAACAAAAAGGCTCCAGCGCCGTTCGCCGCATCCGGAGCACTCGATTCCCGTACCATTTTATTGGCGGCTGAAACGATTATATCACGAATTCAACCATGTGTCCATTGCCAGTTTCTTTTCATCTACACGCTAAAACGAAAACCTGAAGTCTCTTCCGAACGCCGTCCGGGAAGGGTCTTTTCCCATAAGACAGACTGCATTTGTTTAGAAAAGCCGTCTCGGTTCACAAACCGGGGCGGTCGTTCTGTTCTCTGTGCAGTTTTCATTATGATCTGTATCAGACAAAGATCAGATCATGATGAACAACCTCTCGTGCCATGGCGCTGATTCGGTTCATTTCCTGAACCCAGTGCATCTGGTCCTCCGCTTTCAGTTTTTCGGTTACGCCCTCCCGCGCTGCCATATCTTTTATGAGCCGGGCAAACATATCCTCCGCCTGTACGTTGACGTCCGCAAGGTAGGCATTTAACTTGCCGGAGAGAAAAAGATCGAGATACAGCGGGTTTTTGTGTTGCCGGATCAAGCGCAAATGCCGCCGGCCCCATACTCCGATATCGTATTTCTCTTCCGGCTCGTTATCAACCGTTTCCGGCGTCAGAACGCCTTTTTTCATGATCCTGCCGGTTGGGTAATAGTATTCGCCCTTCAGTTCATATTCCCAGCCGGTGCGTTCGTCAATTATGTATTTCTCCATTTCATTTTCCCTCCGCTTTGTTGATGATTTTGAGAATCAGCACGTCAACGTCCTCCGTCGGCTTTCCCTGTTCCAGCAGCATATTCCGCCATTCAAAGATACCGTTGATCAGCAGATTGCATTCGAAGTCCGTAAACTTTATTTTGACTGTTTTTTCTTTCATATTGAAAACCTCCGTTTCTTTGGCGCTTTCATTCTACCAAAGAAGCGGAGGCAAGTCGAATGTGCGGGTTACAGTTTTTCGGTCAGGTCGCGGTGCGGGGTATCCGTATTCACGAAGGTATCGTACGTGAACGCGGCGCCGAGCCGAAAGCCGACAATGAAGCTGTCCAGTTCCGTGATCGTATCCAGTTCACCCTGCGCGTCAAGGATCTTATCAAGCGCGCCGCGCTGTTCTTCGGGTAGGGCGGTTTCTGTTTCCGGCAAGTGATCCGTAATGTAAATTCTCAGCTTGTCCGCGCGGCTGCCGGGTCTTACTGCCCGCAACTGGGGATCAACGTTGCCGAAGAAAAAGTTTTCAAGGAAATTCACTTCTTCCCGCCTCCCTTCAGCAGGTTCAGAGGCAGCTTTGCCTTCAGCTTTTTTCGGAATTCAAGATAATGCGGACTGAGAACGTAGTCGATCACGTATTTTTTTGGAATGTAATAGGTCCCCATAATGACGAAATGCTCAATGTGATCACCGCGCAGCAGCTTTCTGGCGGTACTGTCTGCGATACCGCCGAGCATTTCGCACAGCTGCTGCAGTGTTACAACGTCGGGATAATTCCGATAAATCTGATAAAGGCGTTCTTTTGTAATACTGTTATCCATTTGTATACCCACTTTCTATATTTCGTTGACGGCAGATATAGAATATGGTCATACTTGTATTCATAAAGTCGCTTGTTTTTGGAGGTCAAACACGCCTGTGACCTCCGATTGACCTCCATTTTTTTACTCTTTTTGTGGTTTTTCGCAAATCGTCAAAACGCCCTACGCAAAAGACTTTTCAGCGCTTACTACGGAGAAAAGCGTTGATATTGCGGCGTTTTTCAAGTTCGCCATGTTCTGTCAGCTTCCGAAAAACGACCTTCAGGTTCCAAATCTTTATTTCGACTTAAAATCTCGTTCAAGCAATTGAGTACCGGTTCGATCCCGGTCACCAGCACCACGGCAATGGCCCCGAATTCGTTGATATATCAATGATTTCGGGGCTTTTGTCTTCCCGTTATCCTGTGCGCCGGCTCACGCCATGAAGCCCGGTTTCTGTCGAATTTTCGGAAAACGGAGGTCATACCAAAGCCGGAAAGCCCTTGCGCCGTAAGGCTTTTCGGGACTTTTTCCGGAATTCGGAGGTCATTTCTCTGACCTTTTTCCGTTATCCGTTCAAAACGCCGAGGATGGCATTGGCGGAATTGATCTTTGAATCGAAGTCCAGATGGGTGTAGATGTTGGACGTTGTGGAAATATCGCTGTGACCGAGCCACATCTGGATATCTTTCAGCGCCACACCCTCGCGGTACAGAAGCGTCGCGCACGAGTGGCGCAGATCGTGAAAGCGGATTCGCCGAAGTCCGTGCTTTTCCAGAAAGATCGGAAAATGTGTCGTCAGATATTCAGGCTTAACGAGCTGCCCGAGCTGGTTGACGTATACGTAGTCCTGATACTCTTTGGAATAGGAATTTCCGCAGAGCGCTTTGAACGCATCCTGCGCCTTTTTCATCCGCAGCAACAGGTCTTCGATGGGCGGTACCAGCGGCAGCGTACGCATGCTGGATTTCGTCTTCGCCGTATTCTTTTGAACCAGCACCTGCTTCCCGTCAACGTTTGCGGCTGTCACCACACTTTTGATGGCGATGGTCTTGTTTTCAAAGTCGATCGCGTTCCACTTGAGTCCCACAACTTCCTCGCGCCGCAATCCGTAAAACGCCGCCATAATGACGCCGAATTCAAGCGGATCTCCCTTCACCTTTTCAAACAGCACCTCAAGCTCTGCCCGGCTGTACGGTTCCGATTCAAAGGTGTTCTTTTTCGGACGGGTAACGCGGTCGGCGGGATTATAATCCAGCAGCCCGATCTGAAACGCGTACTGCAGGGCCTTGCGAATATTCGCGTGACGGTGAATGACCGTATTTGTGGTGAGATGATTCACTTTGATTTCATAGGTGTAATAGTCCTGAATCATTTTCGGCATGAGATCCGCCAGCCGCAGCTTCGGATAG
>CACYHJ010000277.1 GCA_902774165.1 Oscillospiraceae bacterium | reverse complement strand
TGGGCGCTGGTTGAAAAAGACGGAAAGGCCGTGCGGGGCGCCGGGGGCCTTGCGGTCGGCGACGACGTTCTCGTTACCGTGCAGGGCGCGCAGCTCGACTGTACCGTGAACAATATACGGAAAGGAAAGACCTATGGAACAGATGAACTATGAAACCGCGATCAGGCGGTTGGAAGAGATCGTTGCCGAGCTGGAGCGCGGCGGACTTTCGCTTGATGATTCGGTAAAACTGTTTGAAGAGGGCGCCGCGCTCGCCTCGTTCTGCTCAAACGCGCTGAAAAACGCCGAGCTGAAAATCAAAAAACTGAGCGAAGCCGGAGAGGAAGACGAAAATGCCTGAGATCAACGCCGCGCTTCTGCAGAAAATAGAAGATACCGTGCTTTCCTCGCTGCCGCGGTGTGCCGACGTGCCCGCCCTGCGCGAGATGATGCTGTATTCGCTTGAAAGCGGCGGCAAGCGGGTGCGCCCCCGGCTGTGCCTTATGTTCTGCGCGGCCGCAGGGGGCGATCCGGCGAACGCGCTGCATTTTGCCGCTGCCGTGGAATACGTGCACACCTATTCTCTGATCCACGACGATCTTCCCTGCATGGATAACGACGATTTCCGGCGGGGCAAGCCCTCGTCGCACGTTCGCTTCGGCGAGGCGAACGCCCTTCTGGCAGGGGACGCGCTTCTTACGCACGCGTTTTATCTGGCCGCCGAGGCCGCCGTGCGCGGCGAAGTGCGCGCCGAAGACGCCGTGCGCGCCGTAAGCGAGCTTTCCGATCTTGCCGGTGCGAACGGCATGGTGGGCGGCCAGGTGATAGACCTTGCCGCCGAGGGCGGCGACGTTCCCGGCGATACGCTCTTTACCATGGACCGCCTGAAAACCGGCGCGCTCATCCGGTGCGCCTGCCTTTTGGGCTGTATCGCCGCAGACGCTGAGATCGAGCAGATCGACGCGGCGGAGACCTACGCGGACAATCTCGGCGTGGCGTTTCAGATCGTGGACGACATTCTCGACGTGACGGCGGACAGCGCGACGCTGGGCAAGCCCGTCGGCAGCGATGAAAAGAACGGAAAGAACACCTACGTTTCCCTGCTGGGGCTTGACGGCGCCGGCCGGGAGGCGGAGGATTATACCAATAAGGCGCTTGCCGCGCTGGACGTTTTCGGCGAACGGGCGGAGGATCTGAAACGCTTCACCGCCGCGCTGCTGGAAAGAAAGAAATAATGATGGAACATAGAATTCTCGATTCCGTGCACGCCCCCGAGGATGTGCGGCGGCTGCCGGAGGGGGATCTGCCGATCCTTGCCGGCGAGATCCGGGAAAAACTGATCGAAACCGTGTCGCAGACCGGCGGGCATCTCGCCTCAAACCTGGGCGTTGTGGAGCTGACCATCGCCCTGCACAGGGTGTTCCGCTCTCCCAGGGACAAAATCGTCTGGGACGTGGGGCATCAGACCTACGTGCATAAATTGCTCACCGGCCGCGGCGAGCGGTTTGATACGCTGCGCGCCGAGGGCGGGATCTCCGGCTTTTCCCGTCCGGACGAGAGCGAGCACGACATGTTTTACAGCGGCCACAGCAGCACCTCCGTGTCCGCCGCGCTGGGCATCGCCTACGCGAACAAGATCAAAGGCAGCAAGGATTATACGGTCGCCGTCCTGGGGGACGGCGCGTTTACCGGCGGCATGGTTTATGAAGCGCTGAACAACGCCGGCCGCTCGGGGACGCGGCTGATCGTGATCCTCAACAACAACGAAATGTCGATCTCCCGCAACGTGGGCGCCATGGCGCGGTACCTTGCGAGGATCCTGTCCCGGCCGTCCTATTCCAGGCTGAAATCCCGCACGGAGCGGTTCCTGAACCGGCTCCCGCTGGTGGGCAAGCCCCTTGCAGACGGGCTGTCCTTTACAAAATCCCATATCAAGAATTTCATCTATTCCAGCACCATGTTCGAGCAGTTCGGCTTCCGGTACATGGGGCCGGTAGACGGGCATGATATCGGCGTGCTCTGCGACGCGCTGGAGGGCGCGAAGGAGCTGAACCGCCCGGTGCTGCTGCATATCCGCACCGTAAAGGGCAAGGGCTACGACTACGCGGAAAAAGAGCCGACGCTCTATCACGGAATCTCCAAATTCGACGTTGATTCCGGCGAGCCGATCATGTCCGGCGACAACTATTCCAAGCATTTCGGCGAATTCCTGACCGGGATGGCGGAGAAGGACAAGCGCATCTGCGCCGTGACCGCCGCCATGTCCGTCGGCACCGGTCTGCAGCCCTTCCAGGAAAAATTCCCGACCCGGTTCTTCGACGTCGGCATCGCCGAGGAGCACGCGGTGACCTTCTGCTCCGGCCTTGCGAAGGCGGGAATGCTGCCGGTGTTCGCGGTTTATTCCTCCTTTTTGCAGCGCGCATACGACCAGATCGTGCACGACGGCGCCCTTCAGGGCCTGAAAACCGTGGTGGCGATCGACCGCGCCGGGTTTGTCGGCGACGACGGCGAGACCCATCAGGGCATTCTCGACGTGCCGTTTCTCAACACCGTGCCGGGCGTGACGGTCTATTCTCCCGCCTCTTACGCGGAGCTGCGCGGCGCGTTCGTCAAGGCGTTCTACCACGACGACGGCATGGTCTTCGTCCGTTATCCCCGGGGCGCGCAGGAGCCGCTGCCGGAGGATTACGTCTACTCCGAAGCGGACAGCGAGGTGTACGGCGACGCGGACGCTCAGGTCTGCGTCGTGACCTACGGCAGGGTGTTCGCCTACGCCTGCCGGGCGCGGGAACGGATGAACCGAAAGATCAAAATCGTCAAGCTCAACAAAATCAAGCCCGTCGACCCCGAAGCCGTGGCGGCTGCGGCGGCGTGCTCCCGCGTCTTCTTCTTTGAGGAATCGGAGCGCAGCGGCGGCGTGGGAGAGATTTTTTCCCTGCTGCTGGAGGAGCGGGGCTACCGCGGCGATTACGTCCTGACCGCGGTGCCGGACGAGTTCGTCGCCCAGGCGTCGCCCGCGGCGCAGCTTCATAAATACCGTCTCGATGCGGACGGCGTCGAAACCGTGATCACGGAGCGGCTGCAGGATGAGACTTGACGTTTATCTTACCGAAAACGGGATCTGCCGCAGCCGGTCGCGGGCGGCGGAGCTGATCCGCAAGGGCATGGTGTCGGTGGACGGGACCGTCCGCGACAAGCCGTCGTTCCCGGTGCCGGAGGGCGCTGAGGTCACCGCGGCGGAGGATACCGGCTTTGTGGGCAGAGGCGGCGAAAAGCTTGAGGGCGCGATCCGCGCCTTCGGGATCTCGCTTGCCGGAAAAGCCTGCGTCGATCTCGGCGCTTCCACCGGCGGCTTTACCGACTGTATGCTGCGGCACGGCGCCGTGAAGGTCTGGGCGGTGGACGTGGGGACCGGGCAGCTCGACCCGTCCCTTGCGGCGGACGGCCGCGTTGTGAACATGGAGAATACCAACATCCGCTATATGGATCCTTCCGTGATCGGCGAGACGGATTTCGCCGCGGCGGACGTGTCGTTTATTTCGCTGAAGCATATCTTTCCCGTGATGCGGCGGCTGATGCGCCCTTCCGCCCGGGCGGTGTGCCTTGTCAAGCCGCAGTTTGAGGCGGGGCGGGAGCATATCGGCAAAAACGGGATCGTCCGCGATCCCAAAGCCCGGCGCGCCGCGGTGCAGGCCGTGCTTTCCTACGCGAAGGAGAACGGGCTTTACCCCGTCGGGCTCGTCCCCTCGCCCATCAAGGGCGGCGACGGGAATACCGAATATCTGCTATATCTTTCCTTATCACCCGATGACGCGATAGAACCGGATACGGAGATGATCACCCAATGATTACGGCTGTCGACCCCAATCTGACCCGCAGGGGCGCCGGTGCGGTGACGGAAAACCTTTGCCGCACGCTGAAAAAATTTGACATTGACTTTGTGTTTTCACCGCAGAACGCCGACCTTGCCGGACGTCTGGACGGCGGCGTCGCGGATGAGAGCTCCTTTTATTCCGACTGCGACGTGGTGATCGCCGTAGGCGGCGACGGATCCATAATTCGTTCCGCCAAATTCGCGGCGGAGCACGGCAGGCCCGTGCTGGGTATCAACGCCGGCAACGTGGCGTTTATGGCGGGGCTTGAGGCGGATGAGCTGGAGCGCGCGGATCCTCGCCGGCGGCGAGACGGTCCGCACCGTGAACTGTCTGAACGACGTGGTGTTTGCCCGCGGCGCGGAGATCTATCTCACCGAGATCAACGTGGACTGCGACGGCGTGCCGGTGTATCGCTACCGCAGCGACGGCATCATTCTCTCCACGCCCACCGGCTCCACGGCGTATAACCTCGCGGCGGGCGGCCCCATCGCGGAGCCCACGCTGGAGAGTATCATCCTCACGCCCATCAGCCAGTACGCCATGTCGTCCCGCTGCATCATTTTTTCCTCCGACCGGGTGCTGACGGTCAGCCCCGCGAACGAGAACCGGCCGCTGTTTCTGTCCGCCGACGGCTCCGCCGCGCTCCCCGTTCCCTTCGGCAGCAGCGTCGAGGTTTCGAAATGCGACGTATACGCGGACTTTATCCGTATAAAAAATGATAAATTCTGGCGTGTTTTACAGGACAAAATAGAAAAATAATCGAAAAGCGTCTTATTTTGCGTTTTTTCTCCCGCAGGCAACCTGACGGTTGTCAAGGAGAATCTGTGCAAGATGACGGAACAAAGATCAAGCAAGACGCGCATTCGTATTTGTGCGGTGTTGCCTTAAGTAAGTGCCGAAGCGGCGAAAAACTTTTCGGAGGACCGTAATGAAAAAAGACAGACACGCAATGATTCTCAGACTGATCGAGCAAAACAATATCAGCACGCAGGACGAGCTTCTCGACAAGCTGCTCGAGTGCGGCATCAACGTGACGCAGGCAACCGTGTCGCGCGATATCAAAGAGCTGAAGCTGATCAAGCGTCCCTCTTCCAACGGGATCTATAAATACTGCGTCGCCGATTCCGTCCCCACAGACGAGGCGACCTCGAAGTATTACAATATTTTTATGCAGTCGGTGATGTTTGTGGACTACGCGGGGAATTTCTGCGTGCTCAAATGCCGTCCCGGCACGGCGAACGCCGCCTGCGCGGCGCTGGATTCGCTGAATTTCGAAAGCATCGTCGCCACCCTCGCGGGCGACGATACCGTGTTCGTCCTCTGCCGTACGGAGGCGGACGCCGCGAATACCAAAGAAAGAATGGAAAAAGTTCTGAAGGCGTAAAACGATGTTATCCGAGCTGAAGATCGAAAATATCGCGGTGATCGACGAAGCGTCGATTTGCTTCGGCGACGGTCTCAACTGCATGACGGGCGAGACCGGCGCGGGCAAGTCGATTATTATTGACGCCGTCAACTGCGTCACGGGCGAAAAAACCTCCCGTGAGCTGATCCGTTCGGGGGAAAAAAGCGCCTCTGTCACCGCGGTTTTCACCGCCGTTTCCGAGAATACCCGCTCACTGCTCGCCGGGAATGACATTGATCCCGGCGACGGTGAGCTTATTGTGTTTCGGCGCATTTTTCCCGATGGCAGAAACAGCTGCCGCGTCAACGACCGGCCGGTTTCCGTCGCGTTCCTCAAAACGCTTGGCGATACGCTCATCAATATTCACGGCCAGTCCGACAGCCGGAATCTTCTGGACAGCGAACGGCATTTTGAGTATATCGACCTTTACGCCGGGGACGGCGCGCTGCTGGAGCGATACCGGGCGGATTACAGCGAGCTGACCGGGATCCGCCGCGAGATCCGCCGTCTTTCGACGGACGAGTCGAAAAAGCTTCAGGAGCTTGATATGCTGGATTTTCAGATCAATGAGCTGGAGAAGGCGGAGATCAGAGACGGCGAGAAAGAGGAGCTGACCTCCCGGCGGGACGCCGCACGCAACGCGGAAAAGACCGCCGCGGCGCTGAACGCCGCCTCCGCCGCGCTGGACGGGGACGAGAATACCCCCGGCGCAGCGGACCTGATCGCCGAGGCGGCGGAGCAGATTGAGAAGGCCGCGCAGTTCCTGCCGGAGCTGGCGCGCTTCCCCGAGCAACTGCGGGAGGCGGGCTATCTTCTCGAAGACGCCTCGAACGCCGTTGTCGCTCAGCTTGACGGAGCCGCGTTTTCCGAGCATGAGATCGACCGGATCGAGGAGCGGCTGGACGTGCTTTACCGCCTGGGGCTGAAATACGGCGGGACCGAGCGGGAGATGCTCGATTATCTCGAAAACGCACGTCGCCGCCGGGAAGAGATCGAAACGGCGGACGCGCGTTTGGAGGAGCTGAATTCGCTGTTTGACGCCGCCGCGGAAAGGGCAAAAAAAAGCGCGAAGGAGCTGTCCCGGGCGCGCCGCGACGCGGCGAAGCGCTTTGCGGCGGAGATTGCGGCCGAGCTGCGGGATCTTGATATGCCGAACGCCCTGTTTACCGTCGCGGACGAGCTGGCGCCCCTGGGGGAAAACGGCGCGGACAATATGTGCTTCCTGTTCTCCGCAAACCGGGGCGAGGCGCCGAAGCCGCTGACAAAAACGGCGTCGGGCGGCGAGCTGTCCCGGGTGATGCTGGCGATCAAAAACGTGCTGTCCGGCCGCGACGCCGTCGGCACGCTGATCTTCGACGAGATCGATACCGGCATCAGCGGCAGGGCGGCGGGCAAGGTCGCCGAGAAGCTTTACGGGGTTGCCCGGCGCTCTCAGGTGGTATGCGTCACGCACCTGGCGCAGATCGCGTCCTTTGCCGATCATCAGTATCTGATCGAAAAAACCGCGCGGGACGACCGCACCTATACCACCGTGACCGCTCTGGACGACGCGGGCAGAGCCGCAGAGCTGGCGCGCATCGGCGGCGGCACGAGCACCGGCGCGATCCAGCTGGAAAACGCGCGGGATCTTCTGCGCAGGGCGCGGGAATATAAAGAATCAAATCCATAAACGCCGTCCCTCCGGTCGGCGGTACACAGTATACGAAGAAAGGTGAATGAAATGAAATTCGGTATCTGCAGCGGAATCGCGAACGAGCACGTCGTCAAGACCGTAAAAGAGAGCGGTTTTGATTATATCGAGGGCAGCTTCCAGTTCCTTGTGAACGGCAGCGAGGAAGAAAAGGCGCTGGCGCCGAAGCTCCTGAAGGACGCCGACCTGCCCTGCACGGTGGTCAACTGCTTCCTACCCGGCGATATGAAACCCCACGGTCCGACAAAGGACAACGCGAAGCTTTACGATTACGTCAAACGCGGTCTGGAATACGGCAAGCCGCTCGGGCTTGAAAAGGTGATTTTCGGCTCCGGCGGGGCAAAGCGCGTGGACGAGGGAGAGGATTATTACACCGCGTTCAACGAGACGGCTGAATTCCTGCACGACATCGTTTCGCCTCTGTTCGGGGAATACGGCGTGATCCTTGCGATCGAGCCGCTGCGTCCGGAGGAATCCAATCTCATCAATACCGTGCGCGAAGGCGCGATCCTTGCAGCCGCGGCGAAGGCGGATCATATCTATGTGCTTGCGGACCTGTACCATATGGTCGAATCGGGAGACAAATGGGAGAATATGCTGGAGCTCACGGGCAAACTCAGGCACGCCCACATCTCCGACCCGCGCAGGGACGGTCCCCACAACCGCGTGTATATGAAGAACGCGGATGAATTCGATTATCTCGGCTTTCTCTCAACCCTGAAGAAGGTCGGCTGCGACACCTGCTCGGTGGAGGCGGCGCTGCGCGACGTGGACCGGGACGTGCCCGCCGCGATCAGGGTGTTGAAAACCGTTGATAAAATGACAGAGCTTTTATAAAAAGGGAGAATAAAAAATGAACAGGTTTATGAAGAAAATGGCTCCATGGCTGATGATGGTGCTTGTGTTGTGCCTGATGACGGCCACCGCTTTTGCTGCCAATATTGAAA
>CACYHJ010000276.1 GCA_902774165.1 Oscillospiraceae bacterium | reverse complement strand
TTTTCAGGCCAGTTTTCAGGCCAGTTTTCAGGCCAGCTCGTTTGGCAGCATTCTGGTTGGTTTTGCTCCCTCCATTTGGCCTCATGAAAACTGTTTTTGTATATCCGCCAGCAGATACAATTTGCGGCTCGGGCAAATTTGCCTTGGCGCATTCCTCCATGATCAGCTTTATTCCTCGTCCCCACGCCTCAAGCGCTTTTCTTGCATACATCACCCGCGCAATAATAGGATTTCTTGGTTCGCTTTTGTTTCCAGCACGAAGCTCATCCATCGTCAAGTTCTGCGGGAATACTCCTGGGTTGATGATCTCTATTCGGTCATCGTAAATTGCAAGCGACACGGAACTGCCGCGACGAACATAAAGCCGATGCACCAATGCATTGACCAGTGCCTCTCTTATCGCTTTTGCCGGGACTTCCAGATGCTCTTCTCTGTAAACGCCTTTTATCTCCCCTGACAACGACAGATGATTGAAGCAGAACGCCATGCCGACATCAATGAGCCGGAAGATATTGCCCGTAATCTGCTTGTTGTCAATGAATATCTGATTGTCTTTCCCCTTGAATCGCCCAAGTCGCAAGAGGCATTGCATGTAATCGGTGTTTTCATTGCAGAAAAGAACCGCCGCCGCATTGCAGAGCGCACCATCCCTGCGAACTTTGAATCCGTCAAGAAGCCCAATCACATCGTTTATGTCGGTGGACTCCGGCAAACGCCCCTCTTCCACGCCCATTCGCGCAGTCTTGCGAATCTCGTTTTCGTCAAGGCTGTCAATGACCTTCGTTTTGCCGCTGGTAAGAAACTCCGCGACGACGTTGAACGCTTCGGTGTGATTTTTCATGGGGCGAAGCTCATCCTTGAATTTTTCACCGTGGGCGCTGCCGCCGATAAAGCTGGTTTCAAGACCGATCTTCTCACAGTTTCCCTTTGCGATGCACTGCTCGTTCTCCATATCGATCAGCTGATACTTCAGCGAAGAGCTGCCCGCGTTGATCACAAGAATTTTCATGTTTTTACCTGCCTTTTTCATCTTTAACTTGAAATTTATTCAATTCTCATATATTATATACATTGAAACAGACGATTGCAAGAGTTTTATCTTAATTCTTTTAAAAAATGCGTCGGACGGGAGGCTGAACCGATTGAAGGTCTATTTTACCGCGGCGGAATATAATCCGTTTCATAACGGACACGCGTATCAGATCCGAAAGACGAGAGAAGCCGGTGCGACGCATTTTGCCGCTGTGATGAGCCCGAACTTTGTTCAGCGCGGAGCGCCTGCCTTTTTCGATAAGTTCAAACGGGCAGCGGCGGCCGTGACCGGCGGCGCGGATATCGTCTTTGAGCTGCCGCTTCCTTTTGCCGTAGCCTCTGCGGAACGGTTTGCGGACGGCGCTGTGCAGGCAGCCCTTTGCTCCGGATTTTGCGACGGATTTTCTTTCGGGTGTGAAACGGATCATCCGGAAGACCTGTTCAAAATCGCCGAATTGATGAACGGCGAGGATTTTCAGGACAGAATCCGGACGGCACGCGCCGACGGATGCTCTTATCCCGTTGCTTGCGTCAGGGTATGCGGCGAACAGTATGCCGAAACGCTTTCCGGGCCGAACAACCTGCTCGGAATCGAATATATCCGCGCGCTGACGAAACGGGGCTTCCGCGGCGATATTCTTCCGATCCGACGCGTCGGCGCGGGTCACGGCGACTCTGTCGTCAGCGGTCAATACGCATCCGGCGCCGCGCTCCGGGAGCTGATCCGTACAAAACAGGATTTTGAGCCGTTTGTATCCCGGGAATGCTGCGCGATCTATCAGAAAGAAATCGAAAACGGCTTTTATGCGGAGCATTACCGGAACGAGGCGGTGTCACTGCTGCGTACGCTTCCGCAATCCGCTTTTGAACGTCTCCCGGACGCCAACGGCGGCTTCGGCAGCCGACTTTTTCATGCGGTGCGGGATTGCGGATCTTACGACGGGATCCTTTCCGCGGCAAAAACCAAACGGTATACCTATGCCTCTCTCAGCAGGGGAGTCTGGCAGGCGATCCTCGGGATTACCGCCGAGGATGCTTCTTGCGAAATTCAATATCTGCGTCCGCTTTCCTATCGCGTCGATTCGGCGCCGCAGTTATTTGAACGGAATCAAAGGGACGGATCCGTGCCGATTCTGACAGGGGCATTGCCGGCGGAGGGATTTGACGAACGGTGTAAAAGAGCATACGATCTTGAAGACCGGGCGACGGACCTTTATAATTCTTTTCTCTGTACGCCCCGGCCCTGCGGCACGGATCATACCGACCGGATTTTTTATATGCAAGGAACTGTGAAATGAGTAAAGTTTTAGTCATCGGCGCAGGCGCGGCAGGGCTTATCGCCGCCGGCGCCGCAGCGAGGCAGGGACATGAAGTTCTTCTGGCGGAACGGAATCCCCGGCCGGCGCGAAAAGTGATGATCACCGGCAAGGGACGCTGCAACCTGACGAACTACGCTGCCGATATAAAAGAGTTTATCTCAAATGTACCCGTCAACGGAAAATTTCTGTTCAGCAGCGTGTCCGCGTTTTCTCCTTCGGACGTCATGGCCCTGGTCGAAAACGAAGGCGTTCCCTTGAAAATCGAGCGTGGGAACCGCGTTTTTCCCGTCAGCGACAAAGCGGTGGATATTGTGGACGCTTTGGTGCGTTACGCGAGAAAAGCAGGCGTCAGATTTATACAGGAAAGGATCGTCGATTTCCGTGTCAGCGATCACAGAATCGTTTTCGCGATATCGGAAACCGGCGAAAATCTGCGTTCCGACAGTTATATTTTGTGTACCGGTGGAAAGTCCTATCCCGCCACCGGCTCCGACGGCGACGGATACCGTCTTGCGGCACAGGCCGGACATAAGATTGTCCCGCCCCGTCCGGCGCTGGTGCCCTTTGTCCTGGCAGGGGAGGAGTTCAAAGAGCTGCAGGGGCTTTCACTGAAGAATATCGCGATTTCCGTTACAGACGAAAAGAATAAAACGGTATATACCGATTTCGGCGAGATGCTGTTTACGCATTTCGGCGTCTCCGGCCCGGTGATTCTGAGCGCGTCGGTTGCGGTTCCCGATCTGAACTGCGCGCCCCATTCGCTGATCATCGATCTGAAGCCCGCCCTGAGCGAAGAAAAGCTTGACGCGCGGCTGCTGCGGGAATTTGACGGAAACGGGTTGAAATCGCTGTCGTCCGTTATGCCTTCGCTGCTGCCGAAATCTCTGGTCGCTCCGATTCTTCGAAGGGCAGGAGATACCGGGGAGGAGAAAATCTCCGGCGTTGGGAAGGACCTTCGCGCGGCAATTGTGCGCGCGATGAAATCCTATGATTTTTCCATCACCGGCACGAGAGATTATAATGAAGCCATTGTTACTGCCGGCGGCGTCGATACCCGCGAAATCGACCCGAAAACCATGAAATCAAAGCTCTGTGAGAATCTTTCCTTTGCCGGCGAGCTCATCGACGTCGCGGCGTTTACAGGAGGGTTTAATCTGCAGATCGCTTTTTCCACCGGTTACGCAGCCGGTTGTTATATCTGAAATTACTGTAAAGGAGATAGTTTTATGATCAACGTAGCAATTGACGGGCCGTCCGGCGCCGGAAAAAGCACGGTGGCGCGTCTTGCGTCAAAGGAACTCGGGTATGTTTATATCGACACGGGGGCGCTGTACCGTTCCGTCGGCGTCGCCGCGCTCAAACGGGGGATCGCCACGGAGGATTCCCCGCGCGTGATCGGCATGCTTCCTGAGATCAGAATCGACCTCGGCTTTATCGACGGCGTGCAGCACGTTTATCTCAACGATGAGGACGTTTCCGAGGAAATCCGCCGTCCCGAAGCTTCCATGGCGGCGTCCAACGTTTCGGCTGTGCCGGAGGTCAGGGCGTTTCTTCTGGATCTGCAAAAGGATATGGCCCGCACGCACAACTGCATTCTTGACGGCAGAGACATCGGCACCGTCGTGCTTCCGGACGCGGATGTTAAAATTTTCCTGACCGCGTCTGCGCAGAAGCGGGCGGAAAGACGGTATAAGGAATTGAAGGAAAAGGGCCATGACGTCGATTTTAATGCGTTGCTCGAAGAGATCATTCAGCGAGACTATAACGATTCCCACCGGGCAGCCGCGCCGCTGAAGCAGGCGGAGGACGCGGTTCTTCTTGATACCTCCGAGATGGATCTTGACGCGTCCGTCGCCGCCGTGATCGGGA
>CACYHJ010000275.1:817-5055 GCA_902774165.1 Oscillospiraceae bacterium | reverse complement strand
CAAAGTGCCAACATTTTCACATTCCACCGCCTCCTCCAGCCTGTCCAGGGCGAAGCAGAGGATGGGCAGCTCCTGCTCCCGGCAGAGGGTGATGGCGGTCAGGTCCGTGGCCTTCAGGTTGTCCCGGATGACCTTCTCATAGGAAAGATGGCTGTAGCGGACGGCGTTGGGGTCCTTCTTGGGGTCGGCGGAATAGATGGCGTCCACGTTCTTGGCGAGGAGCAGGGCGTCTGCACCGATCTCCGCTGCCCGGAGCGCCGCCGCGGTGTCCGTGGAGAAAAAGGGGCAGCCGGAACCGCAGGCGAAGATGACGATGACCTTTTGGCTCAAAAGCTCCTTGGCGCGGCGGCTGGAAAAGTTGTCACAGAACCGGTCCAGGTCCACGGCAGACATGACGGCCGCCTTCTTGCCCAGGCCCTCGAAGGCGTCCTGCAAGGCGAGCGCGTTGATGGCAGTAGCGAGCATCCCCATGTGGTCCCGGCGGTTCCGATCGTGCTGGCCGGCGTCCCGACCCCGGATGATGTTGCCGCCGCCCACGACCACGCCCACCTCGATGCCCTTCTCAGCGAGGGCCGCGATGCTCCTTGCGGTCTTCTCCACCTTCTCAAACCCGATGGGTCCACTCTCCCCCATCAACGCCTCGCCGCTGATCTTCAGCAATACCCGTTTGTACATGCTCTCATCCTCCCCCATTTTGATATTTATAGTATATCACGCCTCCGCGAAAAAGGAAAGGCCCAGAATGATAGCTCCGGATTCACCGGAGCTATGGTAGAAGAGGCATTGTGGTTTTGGGTAATGGTATGATCCGCAGTGGCAATCCTCCTGTAGGAACTATTCCTCGATCAATCCAACGGATCTTAGCTTGTCTACGATATCCTGAACGGCTTTTTCCGCCGTCTCCGGGGTCACATTCTCATACTCTGAAAGGATACGCTCCGCAATCTGCTTGACTTCCATCCCTTCGATAAGGCAGTTCATTATCATTCCGCCTGTCTCGTTCAAACGGATGATGCCGCGGTATTTGTTCGCGGCAGGACCGGTAGGGACAGCAAAGACACTGTCGCCGAGTTCTGTGACCGTCATACCCTCAATCAATTTCATAAGTTTGTCCCTCCTTGTCCATTCGTCTGGCCATTCTCTCGTTCTTCCAATCCTCGTATGTTTTCAGCACACGCTCTTTGAGAAAAATCATTTGTTTTCTGCGCTGGATCACCGAGCAGCCGCCCGCGTTCCACTCGCAGCGTTTGAGAAACGTGCATACAGGATAAGCCGTGCAGTCCTTGCAATCATCGCATCGTAAAAACTCTTTCCAAAGAGCAATTTCTTTCTCATCGAGCTTTTCTTCGTAGATGCTCCCGATCAGTTTTTCCTCGCTCTCATGTTCGCATTTTCCCAAACGCCCATCGGGCAAAATGGCAACCGAGCGATCATTATCTGCCATGCAGTTGTTGCGGCGTACACCGACTTCCACGCGCTCGGTTCGGGCGAAGCCGAGCTCCCGGATCCTATCTGTTAAAACGCCCATCCGCTCAAGGGCGATCGCATCGTCTTCAAATGCGTGGACACTGCTGTTGGTAAACTGTGTCAGCAGCGCCATATAGATGGAGAGACCTTTTCTGCCCCGGAAACGTTGCCCCAGCTCTTCGATAAGCTGCGTAACATCTTCCACATTCTCACCATTCATGTTCAGGCGGATATTGATATGCACCCCTGCGTCAAGGAGCAATCCGGTATTGCGCATCACACGTTGGTAGGGGTTACCTTCTCGATAGATATATGCCTTAGCCTTATTATATACCTGCTCCGTTCCATCCAGCGTGATTTGGACAAATCGTAAATGCCAGTCCCTTACGGCATGCAAAACGAGCTCGTCGTCAAACAGATATCCATTGCTGGTCATGTGTGATCTGTATGGGATATTTCGCCTCGTAAGCTCAGCGATGATCGTGTCGATCGCCGAAGCATTGAACAGCGGCTCTCCGCCAAACCAATGCAGAGTGACCTCTTCTCCCTCGCATTGACGAGCGATGAAATCCCCCGCATCCAAGGCCGTCTGTCTGCTCATCACCGTGCGGGGTCTTCCCATCTCGTAGCAGTAAAAGCAGCGGGCATTGCAGTCCATCGTCGTAAAGACCATAAAGTGGTTAATGCTCTTCTTTGGATGATCCAAGAGCAGGGCAAGTTGCCTGACCTGATCCGCATGTTTTTTTTCATCATGATCTGTCGGGACTAAGAACCAATGTCGGATCAGCTCTTCCCGCAGGACAGGATTCGTCATGCTTTCGGTATATTCCTTCTGCGTCAGCAAGAGGATCTCGCCGGTCATCGTGTGATAAAGGAGCATACCCTCCCCACAGGCGACCGCCAAGCAGTGCTTCGTCTCCCGATATGGCCGCTCAACGGGTCTTTGCTCCCGGCATGCCTTTTCGATCAGGGTGATCTGCGGCATAATGCTCCTCATAAAATTCCCTCCGCGTGCTTTTTCTCTCTTATGAGTTCATCAGGCAGGCAGCAGTTGCTGCCTGCCTGATGAATGCATTTCGGATCAGGATTGGTTCAGCATACAATCGCCGCCGCCTTCGTTTTGGCCTTGGCAACCGGTGCCGCTCGCAGTGATGACATCCTCCTCATCCAAGGCGATCAGTTCGCACTCGGGAGTCTTAAACTCTTTCATGGTGAATCCTCCTTTCTTTAATGATCCAAGCCATCCGCCCGGAAAAACCGGCAAATGACCGGTCAACTATTGTTCTGTCTGCTTGCTTCGGATCTTAACCGAAGAAAGCTTTGGCTGCGTCGCCGTAGGCGACAAGCGCCTGGCTGATCTTCCCATCAGTCGCGTCGTTCCACTTGTTATTGGCATAAACATAAGCGGAATAAGTAAATGTGGTTGACTGACTTCCCTTAGTCATAGTCAACGTGAATCTGTCGCCCAGCTTAGGAGACGTCAAACCGGAAACCTGGATCATCCAGAGCCCGCTGGCTTCCTTAACCGGTTCGGTCATCGCAAAGCCTTCTCCGCTCAAGCTGAATTCGATCCCTTCAAGATCCTGACTGTCCCCGATTCTGATCCTGCAATAGTTCACTGAATCGTAGACCATCCATGCCCCGAAATCAGTTAGAGTTCCGATGCTGTTAGAGAACACTGCGGTCTGAGATGGACGTGTCGCCGTGATCACATTGTTCGGGTTCGTCAGTTTGTTGGCCAGATTCTCCACATCTGTCTCATAGCGTGTAGCAAAGTACTCCTGTGCAACGGCACCGTAGTCCAGCGTTGCCTTCATCAGAGCTTTCTCTTTCGAATCGTTCGTATTGTTATGACGATTCAGCAAGTACTTCATAACAGAGTAATTCGTGATCGTGGCGATCTCTACATCATTGTTGTATAGGATCGTGAACGTGATCGGGAAGGTCATCTGATATGCGTATGTTTCAGCCAGTTCGTGTCTATACAGGCCAGAGGTTGTTGTCGTTTCATCCTCCTCTACATAGCTGAATGTATGCGTCGATCCATTGAATGTCACCCTGACGCTGTAATCCGAAACGGTAGTACCCTCAGGGAGATTGCCAAGATACAGGTTCAGGTTGATGCTTTCATTCAGAGACGCCGTCGTGTACGCTTGCATACGGCCAAAGTAGCTCGCGTCGCCTTCCCACTTCGCATAGATGGTCTTCGCTTCGGTGATGTTGGCGGTGAAGTCGAATGCCGTATCACTCAGGGTCACAGGCGTGGTCGTAGGATCGATTGCCTCGAACCAGTCGACAAAGGTATAGCCAGGTCGCGTTGGAGCAGTGGGCTTTTCGTTCCCCGGAATCGCCGTACCACTGGCAACTTCAACAGCCTTCTCGGTCATATTATCGGAGAACGTGCCGCCGTTGGCGTCGAACGTCACCGTAATAAGAGCCGTCGCCGTGTACGTCGCCGTGTACGTCGCATCGCCGGTCACCGCCGCTACCTCAGGCGTCCAGCCCGCGAATGTGTAGATGAACTCTGCCGTCGCTGCTTTAGTCGCATCCGCGTGCGTCGGCACTACGCCATACTCCACCGTCGTCGTGTCTATCACGCTGCCGTTATCGTTCTTCCACGTGATCGTGTAGCTATTCCTTGCAGCTGTGAACGTGGCCTTGTATTCCGCGTCGCCGGTCACCGCCACTACCTCAGGCGTCCAGCCGGCGAATGTGTAGGTGAACTCTGCCGTCGCTTCCTTCGTCGCATCCGTGTGCGTCGGTACTACGCC
>CACYHJ010000275.1:0-737 GCA_902774165.1 Oscillospiraceae bacterium | reverse complement strand
TGCCGTCGCTTCCTTCGTCGCATCCGTGTGCGTCGGTACTACGCCGTACTCCACCGTCGTCGTGTCGATCACGCTGTCATCATCGTTCTTCCACGTGATCGTGTAGCTGTTCTTCGTGGCCGTGAACGTGGCCTTGTATTCTGCGTCGCCGGTCACCGCCACTACCTCAGGCATCCAGCCAGCGAATGTGTAGGTGAACTCTGCCGTCGCTGCCTTCGTCGGCGTCGCGCCCGTATACTTCGGCGTTACATCCTTCTCCAGCCTGTTGTTCTGCAGCTCGGTGCCGTCGTCGTTCACGAACGTGATCACGCCGCCAGGTACCACGGTGTACGTCCCGTTCTCGCCTGCGGTGGTGCCTTCGGCAGGCATCGCCACATAGCCGGCCTCCACGAACCGGGCGCCGTTGCTGTCGTCGCCCAGCTGCGGGTCGTTCCCCTTGAACGTGCCGCACGTGATGTGGATCAGCTGATCAGCGTTGTTCGCCTGGTTCACCGTCAGACCCCGGAAGCCGGCCTTATACTGGTAATCCTCCGTGGTCTTGTTCTCGTAGGTGCCGCCGCTGATGTTCACCGTGCCGCCGGCAAACGGATACACGCAGCAGCCGTTCTTGCTGTAGACCACCATGGCCACGCCGTCCTCCAGGTTCAGCGTCGCGCCGCTGCGCACCGTCACCAGGCAGATGCCGTCCGCTACCGTGACGCCGCCGGCTGTGCCTTCCATAACACCGGTGCCGTCAA
>CACYHJ010000274.1 GCA_902774165.1 Oscillospiraceae bacterium | reverse complement strand
CGGGTCGTCCGGGAATAACGCCGGCAGCACGCTTTTGATGGAAAAGCTGCCGCCCATCTCACGCGTATAATACCAGCCGGATTGAAACGGCGTGAGCAGGTCCTTTATGTTTGATTCAATGTTCAGCAGATGCTCGCTCAGGTCCGGGAACGCTGCCGCCAGTTCCCTGATGCGCCCGCACTCGAACGCCTTATTGTACGCCGTAACGCACACGTTTTTCGGGATGTCCGCGCACAGCCGCTCCGCCAGCGCCCTTCTGGGATCGAGGCCGGATTCCGCAAGAAATTCTTTATGCTTCAGTTCACCACCCTCGCGCTCAATATAGTGGAGCGAATACTGGAACGGGATCTGCTGATAGGGATTTGTGCCCGGGTACTTGGGTACGGGGAGCTGCATGGTCTCAAAATCGAGGAAATAAAGCGGATAAGAGAGCGTTGACAAAAAACCGCGGATCGCCGCCGCGTCCGTATAGGTCCCCTTGTCGTGCAGCTGAAAGTCGATCTGCCGCAGCTGTTTCATGTTGGAAACGCGCCCGTGCCGGATCAGATCTTCAAACGAAACGTCGCCCGCGTAATAGCAATCCAGCGCCTTTTTAAGTGGAAAACGGTACAGGTCGAACACGTTAGGCTTTGGCAGTGTGCGGGTGCAGTAGCCCCAGTATTCGCAGCCGTAGGGATCGCTGCAGCGCTCTGAAATGTCGATTTCCGGCTCCGTATCCCGTTCCAGCACGTCGGCGGCAGTCTGCAGAAGTCCCGCCACGTTCCGTTCCTCAAAGGGCAGCCAAAAGGAAACGTCCGTAACCTTGAACAGCTCCTCCGGGCGAAGTGTACCGTCGAACACGTATTCGTTGTTGATCGTGACGAGATAGGTCCCTGTCACGTGCACGCCGCAGTTTCGCAGCACGTATTTCTGATACGCCACGTCCGCCAGATAGACGGTTTTGTCGGGATGGGTGGAGCTCTTCACCTCATAGATTGCCCAGCCGTCCCCCTCTTTCCGCAGAATATCCACGGCGCAGTAGAGCCCCTCAAAGGAGAATGCCGCCTCGCAGATCACCGGCGTACCCCTCGCCATTTCCTCCTGCGTGCGTTCCAGCATGGCGGGGATATCCAGCTTGCCGTCCGCCTTGTGCACTGTGGTTTCCACGTAGTCGCCGAACAGCCCCATGGCCAGATCGCCCACTTCGTTGCCCGCCGCCATGCGCGCTTCCACCGCGACGTTGGCCTCGTGCAGTTCCGGCCGATAGGTGTCCAGCCACAGCATTTTCGGGCACTGCCATGCCCGACAGTATTTGGATTTGGATAAATACATTTTTATCACCTTTTTCAGTATACCGCATTACGTAACTGTTTGCAAGGAAAGAATCAGCCGTCCACCGGCGGTTCAATCCGCATTTTTATGATCGCTTTCAGCATTTCAAGCTCTGCGAGGCTTTCTATGTATCTTTTCTCACTTGCCGTATCGGGATTCTGAAGCGCTTTTGTCAGAGATTGAATGCGCTCACCGTTTGCGATAAGTTCTTTTTCTTTCGCATTTTCAACTTTTTGAAAACCTGTGATGAAATTGATCACACGCTGCGCGTTTCCTTTTGGTGAATTGCTTACCTCGATCATATACTCCTCATCGAGGTACTTCAGTGTCAGAAACGGTTTTTCGGGATTCTGTGGCTGTGGGATGGAGATTCCGAAGCAGAACGCCCGCAATTCATTCCCCGAACCGGTCTGTCCGGAAATAAACGACGGCGTCAGCGCTTCACCAAGTGAGTGATATACCTTGAGTTTATCCTCTTTTTTGATATTTCTCAATGAATTCATTGCGGAATGTGCGCTGATCCAACTTTTATAAAGTCGGTTTTTGCTAGCATTTGCGTCCTCAAGCTCCCGGATCATCCGTTCCTTTGCTTCCCGTTCCTTCGCAACGACGATCCCCAGCGCTTTGACCTCGTTTTCTTTTTCTGCAAGCTGCTTCATGAGCGGTTCGCTCAGCGCCAGCGCCTTGACCTCGGCATAGGTGAGCACGTTATCTTCAAGGTCGGAAACGGAACGCTGATAGGTGCTGCCGGAAAGGAATTGCGAGATAAACCGCTGCTTCGTTTCAAGGATCTGCCACGAATAGGAATCAAAGCTACCCTGCGCGATATACCGGAAGATCAGCACATCCCTGTTTTCATTGCCGCGCCGCAGTATCCGCCCTTCCCGCTGTACCATATCCGCGGGACGCCACGGAACGTCCAGGTGGTGGATCGCTTTAAGCTTCGTCTGTACGTTAGCGCCGATGCCGAGCTTAAAAGTGGAACCGAGCAAAAAACGGATCTCTCCGGCGTTGAATTTCCGGAACAGCTCCACCTTGCGGCTTTCCGTATGGTAGCTGTGAATAAACGCGATCTCCTTTTCCGGTATTCCGGCGGCAACGAGTCGCCGCTTGCACGCATCGTATACGTTGAATTCGTCGCGCTTGGGGGTGGCGTAGTCGCAGAAGATCAGCTGCGTCGCCCCTTCATATTCCGTATAGATTTTAATCGCGTTTTCCACGCACCGAACGATCTTCGAGTGCCGGTCGTAGGGCTGCTCCGCGCCAACCAGCGTCAGATCCAGCGCCGCTTTCCTTCCGTCGGTACTGACCTTGAGCATATTATCGAACTTTCTGTCAATCTTCCCGGAGCGGATCTCCTCCGTCCGTTCACAGAGCTTTTTCATATAGCCGCTCAACGCCTTATATTTGGGGATCGTCACGTCCGTGTAACCGTCAAGCGAGGGCAGCGCCTCCCGGTCGTCGACGGCGTAAAACACGGCGACGCGGGAGAACATACGGGAGAGCTCCGGCAGATTATGGAAGCGCACGAATTTGCGAACCATGCGGTATTTGGAGGTATCCACGTCAATTTCAATCAACTGTTCCGGTTTTGCAAAGGTTTTTACCCAGTTGTCGAATATGTCCAGATGCGCCTCCTGCAGATCTTCATACTGAAGGTACATCTGCATGGCGTAGGCGTCCGAAATAGAATTGCACAGCGGCGTTCCGGTGGCGAACACCGCGCCGCGGCCGCCGTTGGCGCTCTGCACGCTGCGGATCTTATGCAGCAGGTCCAGACATTTGGCAGAACCCTTGGTGTTGATGCCGTTCAGGTCCTTCATCTTCGTCTTGATCGGCAGGTTCTTGTAGTTGTGCGCTTCGTCCAGAAACAGCGTGTTGATCTCCAGCGACTCAAAGCTTATGCCGTCCGGAGAGGCCACGGTGATGGAATCCAGAAATTCGTGGGTCAGCTTGACGATCCGCGCTTTTTCCTTTTCCAGCTCGTTTTTGTTCCAGATGTTATAGCTGCGGCTGGTGCGAAGGTCGTTGATGGCCGCTTCGATCCTCGCCACGTCCGCGTCCATGTTTTTCAGCACCGCCTGCGTGGAAAGCGGGATCATCTCAAAACAGCTGTAAGCGATGATCACGCCGTCATAGTCGCCTTTTTGTATCTGACGCAGCACCTTCTGCCGCATCTCCGGTTTGAAGGACTTCGGTTCGATGGCCAGCACCTTTGCCTTGGGATACAGATCGGTAAACATCTTTTCCCATTGTCCCACAATGTGGTTCGGCACCACGAACATGTTTTTGCGGGAAAGCCCGGACTGGCGCAGCTTCATGGCGGCGGCGATCATAATGAACGTTTTGCCCGCGCCCACGTCGAACGCCAGCAGCGTGTTGTTGGAATCCAGTATTTTCTGCACCGCGTCCAGCTGATACGGATAGAGCGTATAATTCTCCGCCATCTCCGGGAAGTTCAGTTTGCTGCCGTCCGGCGGAGCCGGCTTTCCGGCAAAGATCTTGTTGTAGGCGTCCTCCACCAGCCAGCGGCGATCCTCATCCAGCCAGATCCAATTTTTGAATTCCTCTTCAATCTTCTTCTGTTTTTCCAGCGCGGCGACAGTATCCGCCTCGGAATACCGGTTGTTGGAATCGTAAAGCTTGATCTGCCGCAGGTTCAGGCTGGCTTCTATGATAAACAGCGCGTTGTAACGCTCCAGCCCGTAACGCACCGTGGCGTTGGTGTTGTTCCACATCAGCCGCTTGTCTTTTACAAACCAGTTGCCCGTTATGGGTTCGTATTCGCAGCAATCGGTTTGATAAGGGTAATGGCCTTCGTCGTATCCCAGAATATGCTTTATAAAATCGTTGATGATCTGCTTGCCGATCCACGGCGCGCCGAGGGAAACCTCGATATCCGTATAGGGGATCTCGTGGGGCGTCCGTTCCGGTGTTTCTTCCA
>CACYHJ010000273.1 GCA_902774165.1 Oscillospiraceae bacterium | reverse complement strand
GAAGCATCACGGCGTGATCGCCAACCCGAACTGCTCGACGATCATCATGCTGGTCGCCGTGGCGCCGCTCCACCGGGCGAAGAAGCTCCGGCGGCTGGTCGCCGCCACCTATCAGGCGACCAGCGGCGCGGGAGCGAAGGGCATGAACGAACTCTTGCTCCAGACCCGTCAGCTGCTGGACGATCAGCCGATCGAACCGCGCGCTTTCGTGCACCGCATCGGATTCAACCTGATCCCCCACATCGACGCCTTCCAGCCCAACGGGTACACCAAGGAAGAGCTTAAAATGCTCAATGAGACCCGCAAGATGTTGCACGACGATTCGATCCGCGTCAGCTGCACCTGCGTCCGGGTCCCGGTGCTGCGCGCGCACTCCGAGGCGCTGAACCTCGAGTTCGCCGAGGAGATCACCCCGGACGAGGCGCGCCGGATCCTCGCCGCCGCTCCGGGCGTCACCGTGGTCGACGACCCCGCCAAGTTCCTATACCCGATGCCGGTCGAGGCGACCAACAAGTACGACGTGCTGGCGGGCCGCATCCGGCAGGATATTTCGCGCGACGACAAGCGCGGGCTCGACATCTTCGTCGCCGGCGATCAGGTGCTCAAAGGCGCCGCCCTCAACGCCGTGCAGATCGCCGAGATCCTCATCGGCCGAAAAGTCGACAACGCCCAGTTCAAATAACCCGGCGCTCATCGCGGAGGTGATGTGATGAAGAAATTGGGTGCGTTCTGTTTCGGTATCGCGTTCATGCTGACGGGGGCGTCCGCCGCCGCGGAAAACTCCGCGGCGCCGTCGCCCGACGAGGCGAAGAAGAATCTGGAGACGGTCTGCCGCTTCCTCAAGGAGGCGGGGTGCTACTATCTGGCGACCGTCGACGGCGATCAGCCCCGGGTGCGCCCGTTCGGCACGGCGCTGATCTTCGAGGGAAAGCTCTACATCCAGACCGGCAGGAAGAAAAACGTGTCGAAGCAGATCGCCCGCAACGGCAAGGTGGAGATCTGCGCGTTCCAGCCGCAGAAGAAGCGCTGGCTCCGGCTCTCCGGGGTCCTCGTCGACGACGACCGCCGCGAAGTGAAGCAGGCGATGCTCGACGCCTATCCCGGACTCAAGAAGATGTACAACGTCGACGATCCCAACACGCAGGTCCTCTACTTCACCAACGCGACGGCGACGATCGACTCCTTCGGTTCTCCGCAGATCGTGCTGAAGTTCTGAAGCCTCCTCCCGGAGGCATCAGCAACGGAATTTCCGCCGGAGGAAATTCCATATTTTGCGTCCCCAGTGCTGACTTTCCAGATGGACCGTCGGCATTTCCCGGAAGGGGATTTTTTCGCGGTCGAGGTAGACGTCGAGCAGACGTTCGCCCAGAAAGCCGAAGACGCGGGCGCTGTACGGATCGTAGGCGGAGATGTCCAGCCGCTCCTCCACGGCGAAAAGGACGGCGAACAGCCAGCGGCAGTATCCGTCGAGAACATCCCGCCGCATCACGAACATGTTGAAGCGGTGGCCGCCGGTGCGCCGCATCACGCGGTCGAAACTGGCGAGATACTCCGGGAATTTTCCGGCGATCACCGCCCGGGCGGTCTCCAGATCCGCCGCATGGTGGGCGTGGATATAATGGGAACGGTTGGTCTCGATGAAGTAACGCCGGGGAGACGGCAGCAGCACCGGAGCGCGGCGCAGTTGTCTTTCCAGTTCCGCGCCCGTCGCGATGCGCCGCCGCGGAGCGCCGAAGCGTCTCCCGGCGAAGTACCGCCGGTAGTGCACCAGTCCGAGACAGTCGGCGTCGAGGTTTTTCCACCCCCAGTAGAGCGCGGTGAGTTCGCAGTAATGGGGATTTTTCGCGCTGATATTCGTTCCGGAGTCGTCGCCGACGAATCCGGGCAGCGGCTCCCCCGCCGCGCGCCCCGCCTGGACCGGCAGATAGACCGGGTCGGACGGCACCCACGCTTCCTTGTGGGATGCGACGATCATTCGCAAATTCATGGGAGCAATCTTTCCACCTCGTTGAATGCGGCGGCAACCGCTTTGTCCATATCGTAGTAGCGGAAATCTCCCAACCGGCCGCCGAGGATGAGCCGGGGATACCGGCCGGCTTCACGGCGGTACATGGCGAACTGTTTTTCCGATTCCGGAGTGTTTATGGGATAATACGGTTCGTCGTCCGGAGTCCAGTCCTTCGGATACTCGCGGGTGATTACAGTTTCCGGCGCGTTAAAGGCGTCGTTTGAATTCGTGGATCCGCGTATACGGGATATCGGGATCGCAGTAGTTGATCACGCTGTTGCCCTGAAAATCGGTCAACGCCTCTCTGCCGGTCTCGAAACGCAGACTCCGCCACGGAAGCGCGCCGAAGCGGTATTCGAAAAGGCGATCCGGCGCGCCGGAATAATATGTCGGCACGTCGGAAAGTTCCGCTATGGTAAAGTCCGTGTTCAGCTTGACATCTATCCGCGGGGAATCCAACATGGCTTCGAACACCTTCTGATATCCGGCCGCAGGAATACCCTGATGCGGATCGGCAAAATACCCGGTGTCATAGGTGGCGCGCAACGGCAGCCGCCGCAGCAAATCGGCGGGAAGATTTTTCGGGTCCCGGTTCCACTGTTTGGCAGTGTAATTTTTTAAGAACGCCTCATACAGTTCCGGGCCCGCAAGCGCAAGCGCCTGTTCTTCGAAATTGCCGGGGGCTCCGATGGAAGAATCGCGTTTTTTAGCGAGAAACCCCGGCAGTTCCCGCGGGGAGAGATTCACGTTGAAAAAGGCGTTGATCAGCGGCAGCCCCAACGGGAGAAAATAACAGCGGTCGCGGTGTTTTGCCATGACCTGATGGCGATAGCAGTTGAAATCGGTAAATCGTCGAATAAACCGCCACACCTTTTCGTCGGAAGTGTGAAAAATGTGAGACCCGTGGAGATGAACCTCGATACCGGTCGAGGGATCTATATCCGAGCGGCAGTTGCCGCCGACGGCACTGCGCCGCTCCAACACCAGCACCCGCTTGCCCCGATCGGCCAACAGGCGGGCGACCGAACATCCCCAGATCCCAGCGCCGACGACGATCGAATCATACATTTTTAACCAACCGGCGTCAAAAAGACATACTGTTCTAATTTGCCCTTACTGTATCACGTTTTTTCCCGTATTTCAAGTTGATTGGGAGATAAAAACAAAGAAGGGCGATTTATCTTTCCCCTGCTTGCATTTCTCCGAAAAGATGCTATACTATGTCAGGGGGAAACACTTGCGGACGGGGGGAAGAGCCGCTATGCCTTTCTCCGGACAGTCGAAATGCGGCCGAAAACTTCGCAAGATGGCGTGTGAATTCGTTCGCACAGTATTATTCCTTTGTAAAACCGTTGGCTGAAGAATGAAATGTGTTGCAATCGGTGATGTTTTCATAACGCCGGAAATGATGAAAACGGCGCTGGATCAATATTCCGACATTATTGCGAAGACGGAATTTTTCTATTTCGGCGTCGATGATCGGGAAGCGATGCGCGAAACCGTGAAGCGCATCGAACACTACGAAAGAGAGTTGTTGGAAATCCCCGCCGGAGTGGAAGATGCCGTGCGCGACGCCGAAATGGTCATGGTACATCTCTGTCCGGTGACCAAAAAACTTCTTTCCTGCGCGCCGAAATTGAAATACATCCTGTGCAACCGCGGCGGAGTGGAGAACATCGATATCGACGAAGCGAATCGCAGAGGGATCATGCTGCTTCACAATCCGGCGCACAACTCCAACGCCGTGGCGGAATTCGTGATCGGACTCATGTTTGCGGAAATGCGGAACATCGTCCGGGCGAACGACGCGGTCAGACGGGGCGTGTGGCGGGAAAAATTCCCCAATTCCGGACATATCATCGAATTGAAGGATTTGACGGTCGGGATCATCGGCTTCGGCAACGTCGGAGAACTGGTCTGTGAAAAACTGCAGGGCTTCGGCTGCCGGATTTTGGTCTGCGACGTGTATCAGCGGCAGCGGGAAAATCCCCGCATCGACTGGAACCGGGTCTCCTTTGTGGATTTCGACCGCCTGATCCGGGAAAGCGACATCATAACACTGCATGCGCGGTCGAGCAAGCAGATCGTGGGCGCGCGGGAATTCGCGATGATGAAAAGGAGTGCTTATTTCATCAATACGAGCCGTTCCTGCATGGTCGATTACCACGCCTTGGCGGAGGCCTTGAAAAAGGAGGAGATCGGCGGCGCGGCCATTGATGTCTTCGATGTGGAGCCGTTGGAAAAATCTCATCCGTTTTTGGCCTTGGACAATATCACGCTGACCAATCACCGCGCCGGAGATACGCTCAACTCCTATTCGGACAGTCCCGGGGCCATGTTGCGTGAACTCGCAGCCTACCGGAAAGATGGGACGGCACCAAAATTTTGGTACAATCGATCGTGAAAATGATTTTTCGACGGTGCAGATATTCAGATTATCCGCATCGCGATGCGGAGACGATGGAGCGCCGACCGGGGGTTATGCTGTCGGGGGAACAGCTGCGGGACTTGCAAGATGCGCTGTTGGCGATTCTTTGTGATGTCGTCGCGATATGCGAGCAATACGGCATCCGTTATTTTCTTGTCGGCGGCACGGCGCTTGGAGCCGTCAGGCACCACGGCTTCATCCCGTGGGACGACGACGCGGACATCGCCGTGTTCCGCCGGGATTACCCGCGTTTTCTGAAGGCGCTGGGCGAAGTTTATCCATCCCGCTACGAGGTGCAGAGTCCGGAATGCACGTCCGGTTATCCCTCGCTGGTCACGCGAATCCGTCTGCGCGGCACCGAGGCGATGTCCCGCGAAGACCTCTGGACGGATCACGGCGGGATCGCTTTGGACGTTTTTGTGATCGAAAATGTGTTCGATCTGGTACCGCTGCGATGGTTCCAGGGGATGATGTCACTGTTTTTCACCGGCTTGCTGGCCTGCCGGAAAAGTTTTGCGGTCCGGAAAAAAATGGCGCGATATCTGATCCCGGAGTCCGCCCGCGTCGCGGGGAGTGCGGTCCGCTGTTTCGTCGGCGGGGCATTCGCCTGGCTCCCCCCCGGTTTTTTCCGGAATGTCGCTCTTTTTTTCAACCGGATGTGCCGCAACGAAACGAGCCGTTACGTTTCCATTCCGTCCGGACGGCGGCTGTTTTTCGACGACATGTACAGACGGGAGATTTTTGCCGACTCAAGAATGATCGACTTCGCCGGCAGTTCCTTCGCGGTGCCGGTCGGGGTGGAGGATTATCTGGAACACTGTTACGGCGACTGGCGGGAAACTCCGGAACACGACCGGGAGGGCACCCATTTTCTCTGCAGCTTCTCCATAGACGACTGGCGGGAAAATTTTTTATCGGCGGGACGGAAGGAATGACGATCTCCGGAAGGGACATGGGAAAAAGAATATTCTGGCTTCAAGCGTCAGTGAGGGCAATATGATTTTTGGCGGTATTTTGGCAGGGGGAATCGGATCGCGGATGTCGCAGACCGGTTTGCCGAAACAGTTTCTTGAACTGGGCGGCATCCCGATCATCGTTCGCACGGTGCGGCGTTTTTTCGAGCTGGGCAAGTTCGACAGGATCATCATCACGATGACCGAAACGCATTTGGATTATGCGCGTAATCTTCTGAAGGAGTACGCGATCGATATGGACAGGATTCGGCTTGTGGTCGGCGGGCCCTCCCGATTCGAGTCGCTGCTGTGTCTTTGCCGCGCGGCCGAGGAGGCGCTTCCGCCCGGCGAGGAGGCGCTCATCCTCACCCACGATTGCGCCCGTCCCTTCGTTTCCCTTAAAATATTGGCGGATAACCTCACGGAAATAGAGCATTTCGATATGGTGACGACTTCGGTGCCGACGGTGGATACGGTTCTGATCTCGGAGGATGGTCATATCGGGACGAGAGTCCCGGATCGGCACACGATCTTCTGCGATCAGGGGCCGCAAACCCTCCGGGTCCGGCATTTTCTCAAGCTGGTCGAATCCCTGAGCGAAGACGAGCACGCGAAGTACATTGAAGCCGGCAAGCTGTATATGGAAAAAGGATTCCGGGTGGGCATCGTCGCCGGAGATCGGATGAATTTTAAGATGACGACGCCGTTTGACATGACGGTCTCCGAGTGTTTGTTGAAAGAAAACAGCCGTTTGTAAAAGCCCGGGCACAATTTTCAGCCGCCCCCCCCAAAGAAAACGACATCACATGCAGAAGAGCGTTACAGACCGGTTGAATGAATTCAACGTTGCGTCGCTATACGAGGCCTTCGTTCAGGTCCAGAAATACGTAACGCAAAAAACCTTGCTCCGGCGCCGGCGGCGCGGCAAAATAAGGAAGTTCATTTTGCTGCATGACGGAGGAGAAGCCGCCGAGCTGGCCGCCCGGACATTGACGTTGGCCCAAGCGGCAAATGACATAGATTCGGTCGACATTATCCGGATCGCCGAGGACTGCCGACACGAATTCGGCGTCTCGCGCCTGCCGATGGCTGGAATGCGCGGAGGCCATCATGAAACGCGCGGCCTCCGGAAAGGGAAACACCTGCCTGTGCGTGATACAGACCCCCGGCATGACGGACATTCCCGACGGGATCAAAGGTCTGGCAGAGCGCGAATATGACTATTTTCTGCAAAACTATGCCGATATTCCGGAAGATCGCCGCAATTTTTATTTTTCCATTCGGAATTTATGCAGAAAATATCTCATCCGGGAAAACCTTTCCGTATCGATATTGCAGTCGTTCAACACCTTCGGGGTGACATGCGACGAGATCGGCGGGTTCAGTTTCGGCGACTGTGCAAAAGAACTTTCCGGAACCCGAACGATGGTCATTGCGGGATCCGACTTCAGTGCCCATCGCAGTTGCGCTTACTGCCGCGACGTTTCCGCCGTCGCATTTTGGGCGATATACAACTTTACGGACGGAAACATATATAATTATGCGCCGCTGAATTGCACGCTCGCCGAATTGAAATACGAAGTTTATCTGCGCTTTCAGGACAAAGTCTCATTGCGGGCGGAGACCCCGCCGATAAGCGGCAGACATTATCAGGGCGTCTGTCAGTTGAAATGTCAGGATGTCTTGAATTTGCTCCCCGAAGATGCGGCATCGGCATTTGTCACGCCGTTGCGCGACGCGGTAACGCTGAGCGTCGCATCCCGATGCGGCGAGTTGCCGGAACTCGAACAAAACATCTCGATCTATACCGGGCGCTTGATGCGGATACAGCATCTTGAACTGGAAATCCTCAAAGAGATAGATCGCTTGTGTGAAAAGCATTCCATCGACTATTTTCTGGCGGGGGGATCTTTGCTCGGTGCGATTCGCTACGGTCACAGCATCCCGTGGGATGATGATCTCGACATCGGGTTCTCGAGAGAAAATTTTGAAAAATTCCGCATCGTCTGCGAAAAGGACCTCGACC
>CACYHJ010000272.1:1564-5827 GCA_902774165.1 Oscillospiraceae bacterium | reverse complement strand
ACCTCTTTTGTCCGGTAGACAAAAGAGGTCTGTTGTATGGCGCAGAAGGGGAGACTCGAACTCCCGCGCCGCTTTTTACACGGCCTACGCCCTTAGCAGGGGCGCCTCGTCACCAACTTGAGTACTTCTGCAGGTAACTTATATAAAACAATATATGCGATTTTATGATGGCGGAGAGAGTGGGATTCGAACCCACGGTACCGGTAAGGTACGACGGTTTTCAAGACCGTTCCGTTATGACCGCTTCGGTATCTCTCCGGATAGCTAAACCAATATACCACAAAGAGATTCTTTTGTCAAGCGTTTCGATTGAAAAAAACGGGCCGGACATCAAAGAAAAAGGGGAAAATGTTTCCCCGGCGCATACCGACGAAGCCCGGGGAAACAGATTCACCGGGAAAGATAACCGAAAATCAGAGAGAGATACTTTGCGATCCGCTCGAACAGCGCGCGGAAAGCGTCGAGAAGATACTCCGCCCGGGCGGACAGCTCGTCTTCGCCGTACCCGGGAACAGCGCCGTTGTTGTCGTTCACGCCGTCCGCGTCATACGCGAATTCATAAAGGAACGGAGACAGGGCCGCCACGGCGAACCGCTCGGCGGGGCTGATCCCCTCAAGCAGCGCCCCGGCGCGGGCAATCAGGGCGTCGGCGGCGCCGTCCGCATTCAGAGCGTCCGCGGCAGCCGTCAGCGCGGCGGGATCCTCGCCGGACAGCTCGGCGCGGGCGATCACGGCGACGGTTTTCAGCAGCAGCGTCACCTCGTCGCTGTCAAGGTCGAAATGCTCCTCCCCCGCGTAATGCCACGAGACCAGCTCCGTCGCCAGGTCCCAGGGATTCGCGTAATCCGTCTGCGGCAGGTCGATCCCGTACCGGGCGGCAAGGGCGGAAACGCTGTCCTCCCCGTAATAGGGCGCGGCGGCGATCCCGGTCAGCCGGTCGACCAGCTTCATTACGAATTTTCCGTAAAGCGCGTTTTCGTCGATCCCCATCTTCTCCGGCGTCAGGGAGAGGGACAGGCGGTATTCGACGCCTTTTTTCAGAAAGCCCTTCGCGTAGGCGTTCAGGTCCGCGTTCATAGCCTCCAGCTGCCGCGGGGTATATCCGTCGACCGCCGCCGTCAACGCGTCGGTATCAATATGGGAAACGGTGCGCGCCTCATAGGCGATCTCCCGGTCCGTCAGCGTGAAATACCGGTATTGCAGGGGGTACATGGAAAGGCTGGTCACGGCAAAATCATAGATCCTGCCGCCCAGGGCGCTCGTATGCACGGCGGCGTCGCTGCAGTGCTCGTGGCCGGAGATCACCATGCGGATCCCGGCGTCCGCGAACAGAGAGGCGGTCGCAAGGTGGCTGCGGATGATGAAATCATGGCTGACGATCCGCTGCGCCGGCAGGTGATCCAGCAGGTTGTGGTGCATCATCAGAATCGGGTACTTCCCGTCCGTTTTCGCCTGTTTCGCCTGCGAGAGCACCCAGCTTACCCGGGCGGGCGTCATGCCGTCCTCGGTGGATTTGGAGGGGTCGCAGCTGTCCAGGGCGATCAGGCGGTATTTCCCGCCCACGTCCGCCGTATAGGAACAGCTCTCCCCGTCCACGGTCAGCGCCTCGTCATACCCGAATTCGGCGTAGACCTCCTTGAATTTCGCGGCGTCGCAGGCGCTGTCGTTCCCCATGTCGTGGTTGCCGTCGATCACGTAGATCTGCTTGCCGGTGGACTGCTCGAACCGGCGGAATTTTTCCGCCACGTCCAGATGCTCTTCGATGAGCCGTCTGCCGTTGTCCGCCATATCCCCGGCGATCAGCACGAATTCCACCGTGTCGTCGGCGGCGCACTGCGCAAGGAATTCGTCGATGATAAACCCGCTCTCGTCCTCCATGGCGGCGCGGCGGTTGGCGTACCAGTAGACCGGATCGTCGATCTCCCCCTCCAGCGCGGCGCGGGGCTGATTGTAATGAAGGTCGGAGGCGGCGGCGAAGGACAGCGTCTCCTCCCCCGCCGAAGCCGGCAGCACGAGCGCCGACAGCGCCAGAACCGCCGTCAGCAGTACGGAAAGCATCTTTTTCATTTCGCAGCGCCCCTTTTTTGTTTCTGTCTTCAGCATACAACAAAAAACGCCGGATGTCAAACCCGTTTTTCCGGGAGCAAAAAAGCCGCCGGACGACGGTCCCGTCTGCCGAACCAATTAAAAATCCGCCGTGAGACGCGCGGTCTCACGGCGGACGTATGATTTTTTAAGCGACCGTCAGGGCGCCGTCCTGCACGTCCAGCGTCAGGGTCGAGCCGGGGCGGATATTTCCCGCCACGATCGCGCGGCTGATGAGCGTTTCCGCCGTGCGCTGGATGTACCTGCGCAGGGGGCGCGCGCCGTAGACGGGATCATAGCCGTTCTCGGCGATAAACGCCTTTGCCGCGTCGGTGACGTTCAGGCGGATCTGCTGGGCGTCCAGACGCTCCGCAAGGGATTTCAGCATCAGGTCAATGATGCCCTTGATATCCTCCCGCGTCAGAGGCTTATAGAAGACGATATCGTCCAGACGGTTGAGGAATTCGGGACGGAAGCTGACCTTCAGCAGCTGTTCCACCGCCTCCTTGGCCTCGTCGGTGATATTGCCGTCCTCGTCGATGCCGGAAAGCAGCGCGTCGGAGCCCAGGTTCGAGGTCAGGACGATGATGGTGTTTTTGAAATCCACCTTCCTGCCCTGCGAATCCGTCAGCACGCCGTCGTCCAGCACCTGCAGAAGCAGGTTGAACACGTCGGGATGCGCCTTCTCCACCTCGTCGAACAGCACGACGGAATAGGGTCTGCGGCGCACCGCCTCGGTGAGCTGGCCGCCCTCCTCATAGCCGACGTATCCGGGAGGGGCGCCGATGAGGCGCGACACCGCGAATTTTTCCATATACTCGGTCATGTCGATGCGGATCATGTTCTTCTCATCGTCGAACAGCGTCGCCGCCAGCGTTTTGGCAAGCTCGGTCTTGCCCACGCCGGTGGGACCGAGGAACAGGAAGGAGCCGATGGGACGGTCGGGGCTCTGAATGCCAGCTCTGGAGCGGAGGATGGCGTCGGTGACCTTTTCCACCGCCTCGTCCTGCCCGATGACCCGGCGGTGCAGGATCTCGTTCAGGTGCAGAAGCTTATCCCGCTCGCCCTCCATCATCTTGGAGGTGGGGATGCCGGTCCAGCGCTCGATGATCTTTGCGATCTCATCCTCGGTGACGCAGTCCCGCAGAAGGGTGTTTTCCCCGCTTGCCTCGCTGAGCTTTTCCGCCTGCTCCAGCTCGGATTTCAACGAAGGAAGACGGCCGTATTTCAGCTCGGCGGCCTTGTTCAGGTCATATTCGCGCTCGGCTTTTTCGATCTGGTTGTTGACGTCCTCGATCTCCTCGCGCAGGGTCTGGATTTTCCCGATGGAGTTCTTTTCGTTCTCCCAGCGGGTCTTCATCTCGTTGAACTCGTCCCGCATGTCGGCAAGCTCCTTCTGGATATCCGCAAGACGGGATTTCGACAGCTCGTCGGTCTCTTTTTTCAGCGCCGCCTCCTCGATCTCCTGCTGGATGATCTTCCGGCGTACCACGTCAAGCTCCGTGGGCATGGAATCCATCTCGGTGCGGATCATGGCGCAGGCCTCGTCGATCAGGTCGATGGCCTTATCCGGCAGGAACCGGTCTGTGATATACCGGTCAGAGAGGGTCGCGGCGGCGACCACCGCATTGTCGGCGATCTTCACGCCGTGGAAGACCTCATACCGGTTTTTGAGACCACGCAGGATAGCGATGGTGTCCTCGACGGTGGGCTCCGCCACCAGCACCGGCTGGAAGCGGCGCTCCAGCGCCGGGTCTTTTTCGATATATTTGCGGTACTCGTCCAGCGTAGTGGCGCCGATGCAGTGCAGCTCGCCCCGCGCCAGCATGGGCTTGAGTAGGTTGCCCGCGTCCATGGAGCCCTCGGATTTGCCCGCGCCGACGATGGTATGCAGCTCGTCGATGAACAGGATGATGCCGCCGTCGCTCTTTTTGACCTCGTTGAGCACCGCCTTGAGCCGCTCCTCAAACTCGCCGCGGTACTTCGCGCCGGCGATCAGCGCGCCCATATCGAGGGAGAAGATCGTTTTATCCTTGAGGCTCGCGGGCACGTCGCCGCTGACGATCCGCTGGGCAAGCCCCTCCACGATGGCGGTTTTGCCCACGCCGGGCTCACCGATGATCACCGGGTTGTTCTTCGTCTTCCGGGACAGGATCATGGTGACCGAACGGATCTCCT
>CACYHJ010000272.1:0-1551 GCA_902774165.1 Oscillospiraceae bacterium | reverse complement strand
GGTCCAGCTTCTGCGACCGGGCGCGCTCCACAAGGTCGGTCCCGTACCGCTTGAGGGCGTTATAGGTGTTCTCCGGGTTGTCGCTGGTGACGCGGGTGTTGCCCCGCACGCTCTGCAGCGCCTTGAGCACCGCGTTCTTCTCCACGCCGGTCTTCGCAAAAATGCTTTTCAGCGTTCTGTCCGCGTCGTCGATCAGCGCAAGGAACAGATGCTCCACGGAGACATAATCGTCTTTCATGCGCTCCGCGTTGGCTTCCGCGTCCGCCAGCGCCCGGTCCACGTCGCGGGAAATATAGATCTTCCCGTCCTCTCTGCCCAGACCCGTGACCGCCGGAAGCGCCTCGATGGCCTCGTCCGTCAGCCGGTTGACCTCCTCCACCGGGACGTTGATGTTTTTCAGGATCTGCGGCACCAGCCCCTCCTTCTGCTCCAGCAGCGCGTCGAGCAGATGCACCTGCTCCACCTGCTGGTTCGCGTGCTGCGCCGCGGTGCTCTGCGCCGCGCGGATCGCGTCGATGGTTTTCTGTGTGAATTTTTCAGCGTTCATAAAAACACTTCCTTTTATTTCAATGTGGATCTTTCTTCCTTCCGCGGCGCCCCTGTCCGCCGCTTACATTGTCTATCATACAGAAAAGATGCGTCTATTTTATGATGCATATGTGACGAAATTGTTAAAATTAGCACTCTTTAATTTAGAGTGCTAATTATTCTTCCGAATTCGGATTTTCTTCCTTAACAAAATCCGGGCCGGCGGTCGGTTCCCGCAGCAGCAGCCGCCGCCCAAGGAACGAATCCTTGCCCGACGATTGACATTTTGCGCGCCGGATGGTACAATAATGCAATACAGTGGAATAATATAATATTATGGGATATCGAGAGACATATCATCGTTTTATGATACAGAGGGATGGAAATTGAAAATAGAGGTCAAAAACCATGACCGGCTGCGGACGTTTCTGAACGTGCTGGCCGATATCGTGCTCATCAACGGGACGAATATCCTGGCGATTCTGGTGCGCCTGGAATTCAACCTTGTGAATTTTGAGGAAAGCCCGTATCTGCAGAACATTCTGTATTACGCGGTGATCAACACGGTGACCACGCTGCTGATCTTCAGATTTTTCAGCATATACAAAATTCTGTGGCGGTACGCGGGCATTACCGAGGCGTTTATCCTGATCGGCGGATGCGCGCTTTCGACGAGTCTGCAGTATATCATGATGCAGACGCTTTTGCCGAAGATCCTCGGCAATACGGATCTGGCGCTGCCCCGCAGTTACCCGATTCTGGCGTTTCTTCTGCTGGCGATGGCGGAGGGGATCTACCGCTTCGCATACCGGCTTCGCGATATGGCGCGCGCCTCTTACGGCAGAGGGCCGAAGACGGACAACCGCGCCCGCACGATGCTCATCGGCGCGGGGCAGGCGGGCTCCCTTCTTCTGCGGGATATCGCGGGCAACCCCGCCACGTCCCGGAACAATATCGTCTGCATCATCGACGACGACAAGCATAAAATCGGCCACTCCATCAATAATATTCCCATTGTCGGCG
>CACYHJ010000271.1:4303-5327 GCA_902774165.1 Oscillospiraceae bacterium | reverse complement strand
CGCTTGCCGACCGGGCGGACCGGGAAAACCGTCACGTCGGTTTCTTTCTCCCGCTGAACCGCGTCCGGCGGAAAACGGGCGCCGCGCTGATCCTGATCGGGTATCTGTCCGCGGCGGCCGCCGCCGCGGCGATCGGGATCCTGACCGGCAGCGTACCGGCGTTCCTTTTGTGTCTGATGCCGATGGTCGGGATCTTTACCGAGCTGATCCCTTCCGCCGCTGCGGCAAGGATCCGTCCGTCCGCGCCGCTGCGGATGGACGCGTCAAAGCTCCCGCCGGAGCGAAAACGCGTCGCGATTGTCGTTTCGTCAATGCTGCGGGCGGATGAGGATCCGGACGCGCTGTACAAACGGCTTCTGACCCTGAAGCTGGCGCAGCGGGAATGCTCCGCGACGGTTGTTCTTTGCGGCGATCTCCCGCCGGCAAAGCGCGCGAAGGCGGGGAGCGACGGGGCGCTGATCGCCCGGTATGCCGCAGTGATCGACGCGCTGAACGGGCGCGGGGGCGGGTTTGTCCTGGCGGTCCGCGGCAGAAAATACAGCACGAGCGAGCGGATGTATCTGGGCAGGGAGCGAAAACGGGGCGCCATCCTTGCGCTGACGGAGTATCTCACGACGGGGAACCATGCGTTTGCGGTGCTGTGCGGGGATGCGGAAGCGCTGCCGGGCACGCCGTATATGCTGCTGCTTGACGAGGACACCCGGATGCCCTTCGGCGGCCTGATCCGCGCGGTGGCGGCGGCGGAGCATCCGCTGAACCGGCCGGAGACGGACATGCGCCGCCGCTGCGTCGTCAGGGGCGCGGCGATCTTTTCTTTCCCCTGCGCTCCTTCCGTTGACAGTGCCGGCGCGACGGTCTTTGCCCGCGACCTGTGCGGCGCCGGCGGGATCCCGGCCTATCACGGGCCGTTTCATGATTTCTACGGGGATCTGTTCGGCGAAAGCGTGTTCTGCGGCAAAGGGCTTGTCGACGTTCGGGTTTATGACGCGCTGCTGCGCGGTCGGTTCCCGCCGGAGCGGATCCT
>CACYHJ010000271.1:0-4269 GCA_902774165.1 Oscillospiraceae bacterium | reverse complement strand
TTCCGGTGCTTGACGGCTTTCCCCGGTCGGAGGAGGCCTGGCTGCGCAGGACGCATCGCTGGACCCGGGGCGACGTGCAGAATCTGATTTTTGTATTCGGAAAATACAAAACCCTGCTGCGCGGGAAACGGGACCTGCTCTGCGCGTTCAAATTTCTCGACAACTTCAAACGCGCCGTTTTGCCGGCCTTCCTGCTGTCGGGGCTTTTGCTGTCGCTTCTGCTGCCGCCGGATCGGGGCGCGGTCGTCACGGCGGCGTGTCTTCTTTGCGCCGCTTTCGGCGAACTGCGCGGATTTTTCGTCGCCGTCGCGGGCGGCGGGATCCGCGCCCTGACCGGCAGGGGCCCCGTTGACGGGGTCTCCCGTGCGGCGGGCGCGCTGAAACGGGCGTTTCTTGCCGTCTGCAGAATCGGCGTCGAAGGGACCGTCGCCGCGGACGCGGTGCTGCGCGCGTTTTACCGCATGGCCGTCTCGAAGCGCCGGCTGCTCTCCTGGACCACCGCTGCGGCGGCGGACGGAAAAGCAGACCTCTCGGGAATTCTTCTTCGCCGGATCCCGGTGTTTCTCTTTGCCGCGGTTCTGATCCTGTCCCGCCGGCCCGCGTCGGTCGCGGCAGGGATCCTGCTGCTGGCCGACGCGGTTTACGCGGCCGCTTCCCGGCGCGTTCTCAAAGTGAAAAAGCCCCGTCTTTCCGCCGCTCAACGGGAGTATCTGCGAGGGCAGGCGGGGCTGATCTGGCGGTATTTTGCCGATACGCACCGGGAGGCGTACCATTTCCTGCCGCCGGATAACCTCAGCTTTTCTCCCGTGCCCCGCGTCGCCGCGCGTACGAGCCCCACGAACATCGGTCTGTATCTGTGCGCCGTGCTGTCCGCGCGGGACTTCGGGCTGATCGGCTCCGACGCGCTGTTTGCGTACCTTGACCGCACGCTCTCCACGGTTGAGCGCCTTGAAAAATCCGACGGGAATCTGCTGAACTGGTATGATATCAAAACGCTGCGGCCTTTGCCTCCGGCGTTTGTTTCCTTTGTGGACAGCGGCAACTTTAAATGCTGTCTGATCGCCCTCAGGGAAGGGCTGCGGGAATATGAGACCGAGGAGACCCGCCTGCGCGGGCTGGGCGAACGGATCGAGGCGCTGATCGGCGAATGCGATCTGTCCGTCTTTTACGACCCGGTGCGGATGCTGTTCTGCACGGGCTATGACGCGCTTAGCGGCGAGAGAGCGTCCTCCTTCTATGATCTTCGCGTCAGCGAGGCGCGCATGTCCGGTTTTGCCGCCGTGGCGTTCGGGGAAGCGCCGCCGCGCCATATGGGCGCGCCTGCCCGCGTCGGCGGACGGTATCGGGGGACGCGGGGGTTATTATCCTGGTCCGGAACCATGTTCGAATATTTTATGCCGTATCTGTTCCTGCCCGCCCGGCGGAATACGCTGGATGATGAGAGTCTCCGGTTTGCCTGTCGGGCGCAGCGCGGCTTTGCCCGTCGGCGCGGCGTGCCGTTCGGCGTGTCGGAAAGCTGTTATTTTGCCTTTGACGACGGGATGAATTACAGCTACAAGGCGCACGGCGTCGGCGCCTGCGCCGTCCGCAGGACCGATGAAAACGAGACCGTGATCGCGCCTTACGCGGCGATCCTGACGATCCCTTATCTCGGCGGCGCTGCGGTCGAAGCCCTGAAAAAAGAGGGAGCCGCCGGAGGCGTCGGCAAATACGGGTTTTATGAAGCGCTGGATTATACCGCCGGCAGATGCGCTCCGGACGCGCCGGCGGTGGTGCGCTGTTTTATGGCGCATCATCTGGGTATGAGTCTGCTTGCCCTGCAGAACGCGCTGGAGGAGCTTCGGTGGCAGCGGCGGTTTTGCGCGCGCCCGGAAATCTTCGCGGCAGCGGACCTTCTGGAGGAGCGGATCCCGGACGGCGTACCCCTGTCCGCCCGGGAACGGCGGGAAAGAATCAAGAGGACCCGTCCGTCCGGCGGCAGACGGCAGTTCCCCGCGGCGGCGTATGCCGGCGGTGGGATGATCTCCGCCCTGCACGAGAGCGGGTGCGCCGCGATGTATTATCAGGGCTGCTGCGTGTTCGCCCCGGGACGCGATATTTTCCGCGCGCCGTCCGGCGTCTTTGCCGCGGTTTTCGACGGCAGCGCGGCGATTCCGTTCAGCCGTGCGCCGCTGTTCGGCGACGCATCCGGGGCGGCGCAGGGGACCTTCCTCAAAAACGAGGCGCTGTACCGCGCCTCAGGCGGCGGGCTTTCCCTGCGGCAGCGTGCGTTTTTTGCGTCGGACTCGGCCGCAGGGGTTTATGAGTTCAAAATCCGGAACAAAGAAAACAGACGCAGGTCCCTGCGGTTCTGCGTATATGCGGAGCCTTCCCTCGCGCCGCCCCGGGAGGAGCGGGCGCACCGGGCGTATTCGAAGCTGTTTATCAAAAGCCGTCGGGATCCTGCCCGCAACGCCGTGGTTTTTGAGCGCAGCACGGAGCGCGGCGCGCTTTCGCTTGTGATGCGCCTTGACGCGCCCTGTGTTTATACGACGGAGAAGCAATCGGTTTTTGACCGCGCCGTCTTCGACCGTGTCCCGGAGCCGGACGGCAGAACGGGCAGCGTCGACTGCTGTTTCTGCGCGGCGACGGAAATCTCTGTCGGCGCAAGACGCGAAACTGCGCTGCGTCTGGTGTTCGGCGTCGGGGAGAGCGTCGGGCAGGCGCTCTGTGCTTTCGACGAAGCCTCTTGCGGGATACGGAAGCCGGCGTCCCTTCTGTTTCGGGAGCATCCCCAGCGCGCCGCGCTGTGCGCCGCGGTGTTGTGCGATACGGTATTCGGGCAGGGCGGGGCCGGGCAGCCGGAGCAATCGCAGTCGCCGCGAAGGGATGATCTGTGGGCTGCCGGAATCTCCGGCGACCGCCCGATCATCGCGGCGGACGCAGAAAAAACGCTTCGCTCCACGACACAGGATCTGGTATCGGTCGTGGGCAGGCTGACCGCGGAGGGAATCGAGCATGAGCTGGCGGTCCTGTTTCGGGAGCGGAGCGCCTACGACGAGCCGAAACGCGAGGCGGTCGAAAAGCTGCTGCGCGCCGCGCCGCTGTCCCGCGCGGTAAACGAGGAAACCAACCCGGGCGCCGCTTCTGCTTTGCGGCTGCTGGCGGATGCGGTTTATCCGTCCGCCGGGAAGAAAACGCCCGATCCCCCTGCGCCCCTTGCCCGGTGCGGGGCGGACTGTTTTGAAGGCATGACCTCCCACCCGACGAAAGACGGCTTTTATATCGTGCGCGGCAACAGAGATACGCCCTGGAGCTGGTGCCTTGCGAACCGGAGCTTCGGCACGCTGTTCACCAACCGTTCGCTCGGGTATACCTGGGCGTTGAACAGCGCGGAAAACCAACTGACGCCCTGGGCGGGCGCGCCGGACGCGGACCGGGCGGGGGAGCTGCTGACGGCTTGCATTGACGGAAAATTCTATGATCTGATCGACGGCGCGGCGGCGCTGTTCCGCGAAGAGGGCGCCCTGTGGCGCTGTCGCGTCGGCGGCGTGTTTTTCCGTATCGAGCTTTCCGTACCGGAAAAGGGGATGAAAAAGACGCTGCGCGTCCGGATCGAAAACCGGGGAAGCGAGTCCGTGCGCGGCGCGCTGTTTTATCTTGTGAGCCCGCTCCCCGGCGGCGCACCCGCTGCGGCGAGGGCCGCGCGCGCCGAACCTTACCGGGGCGGCATGTTGTTCTATAACCGCTATACGTCGGAATTCGACGGGTATGGGTTCCTGTATTCCCCCGGGGCGGAATACGGGCCGTCGCCGCGCCTGCGCGGCGACGCGGGGCTGCCCTGCAGCTTCGGCGCGTCGGTCCCGTTTGAGCTGTCCGCCGGGGAAGCGACGCAGACGGAATACGCCATGGCGTTTGCCATGAGTAAAAACGCCGCCGTGTTCCTTGCCCGCACGCCGTTCCTGCCGCCGACGGCGCCTTCCGTTCCCGTGTCGGAAGACGAGACGCGGACAGAGGAGCATTTCCTGGTCTCTCAGGTCAAGCGCGTCCGGCTTTTCGCCCGCTGCGGACCGTATCAGTGTTCCGGCGCCTACGGCTTCCGCGACCAGCTTCAGGATAGTATGAATCTTGCGGCGTATGAACCGCGGCTGTTGAAAACGCAGATTTTCCGCTGCGCTTCGGCGCAGTTTGCCGCAGGCGACGTGCTGCACTGGTTCCATATCGGCGTTGAAAACGGGCGGCAGACGATCCGGGGCGTCAGAACCCATTGCTCTGACGACCTGCTCTGGC
>CACYHJ010000270.1 GCA_902774165.1 Oscillospiraceae bacterium | reverse complement strand
GTAGATATACTGCGCGTCGGCCTCTTTGACGGGATCGTCGTGGGTGGGAACGTTTCCGTAAGCGACGTTCGTCGTGTCGATCAGCGTACCGTCGTCGTTTTTCCAGGTGATCGTATGGGCTTTGCCGATCAGATGCAGCGTGGATCCCTGCTGGATATTGTATTCGCTGAGCGCTTTCCCGTCCTCCAGCTCCCGGCCCGCGAAAATGATCCGCTGCTCGGCGGCGGGGATCTCCGCCGGATCGGCCAGCAACTCCTTCAGCTCCGCGACCGTGGTCGCGCCCGTCACTTCCGGGGCGGCGACCGTTACGCCTTTCAGATTTTTGACGTTGACGGTAAACGTCTCAGCCGCGGCGGCGGTGAACGCCATACCGCCAAAGAGAGACAGGACCATCAGGATGCTCAGCAATACGCTGATGGGTTTACGGATGGATGTGTGTGTCATTGAAAAACCTCCTGTTTTTTGCAGCCATGGAGAATGCAACGTAATCTGTATGATGTTGTAAAGCACATTTCCCGGTTACCGGATTTCAATTCATTATACAATTATTGTTTTTAGTAGTCAAGGTCATTGAAGTAAAACTATTCCTTTTTTACAAATCAGACATGGATAACAGACCTTTTCGCGTGGATTGCTCGAAAAGGCCTATTCGCATCCTGCACCTGCCGCTTTATATGGCGATGTTTTTATAGATTGATCGCCTCCTTTGATTATGTGCTGTTTCTGTATGATAACGTTAAAAAAACAGGCGCCAGCCCGCGAAAAACGGACTGACGCTTGTTTTTTTATTGTTCCGCGGGAACTCACGCGCCGATGGCGGTGCGCATGTTCAGGAAGAAATTATAGAACGCGCACAGGAAACGGACGATGCTCGCCATCAGGCTGTCGCCTTCCCAATCATAGCAGAAGCAGCCGTCGCCGTGGATCTTGCCGCCCTGCGCGGGATCGTCAGGCGTCTCCGGCTCGTCGGGCGTTGCGGGCTCGTCGGGAGTTTCGGGCTCGTCGGGCTTCTCTGCCGCAGCCTTCAGCTCGGCGTACTTCGCCTCGGCGTCGGTCAGGGTCTTGTAGTCCTCCACAAGGGCTTTCTGATCGTCGGTCAGCGCGTCGTAAGCGGCGCGGGCTTCGTCGATCTTCGCCTTGCACTCGTCGGTATATTCCACCTCTCCGATCTCGTCGATCAGCGCGGCGACTTCGTCGGCGGCAGCCTGATCCGCGGCAGCTTTGTCGGCGGCTCTCGCCTCCGCTACGCGGGCGGGAACGTTTTTCACAAGATCATCAAGAGCGGTCTTATTTTCCTCAAGAGTCTTATCCTCGTTATATTCAGTACCGGCAATAGCGGTCTTCGCCAGACCGACGATGCTCCTGACGGTCTCGCTGTCGCCTTCCTGAAGAAGCTCATCCATGGCGGCTTTCTTTTCGGTCTTGTAAGCCTCAAACGCGGCCTTATCGGCGGCAAGCTGCAGCGCGGCATACTGTCCTTCGGCGATGGTGAGGGTCTCGTAGTTATCAACAAAGGTCTTCTGCACGTCGTTCAGCGCGTCATAGGCGGTTCTTGCGGCGTCGATCTCCTCCTTGCATTCGTCGGTGAATTCCACCGTGCCGATGGCGTTGATCAGATCGATCACGTTCTGCGTTGCCTCGTCAAGGATGACGTTGAGCGTTGCGGCGCCGAACACTTCCGGGCAGGTGTCGCCGGTTCTGAAGATATGATCGTAGGCTTCGATCTCCGTCTTATGCAGTTCCAGCTCCATGCCGGGGTACAGCTCCTCATTAGCTGCTGCCAGAGCTTCCTCTTCAGACTTCCCTTCTTCTATCGCATTGTTGAACTCCCACTCTGCCCTTTTGATGAACATATCCACCTCTTCCGCGGACATCCATTCGGGGGTCTCCGACCCTTCCTTCAGGGTCAGCTTGTATTCTGTTCTGGCTTGCCGGTCATAGTGGCAGCCTTCGCCGACCGTAACGGTCACGTTTTCGCCGAGCGTACTGATCGCGCCGCGTTCATAGGAGACCGGCGCGCTGCTTTCCAGGATCAGTGAGGTGAGGCTGTCGCATGATTTAAATGCGTTCTCTTCGATCTCCACGCCTTCCGGAATGGTGAGCGACTCCAGCCCGCTCTCGGAGAACGCGATCGATTCGATCTTCTTGAGCGCGGTGGGGAGCTCGATCGTTTTCAGGGAGGTGCACGAGATGAACATGCCACCCGCGATCGTTTCCATATCCTGCGGCAGGGTCACTTTTTCAAGCGCATAACACCAGCCGAACGCATCCCAGTCCAGCGTCGGATTGCTTTCAAACACAACCTCTTTAAGCGCTGTGCATCCTCTGAAAGCACAGTCGCCGAGCGCCGTCACACAATCGTTGATAATGATTTTTTTGATGGGCATGTTCGTCCAGTCAAAGCCGTAGTCCGGGATTCCACCGTTTCCGGAGAAGGACAGCAAACCGTCGTCGTCGAGCGTCCAATACAGGTCGCCGAAGTTGCCGCTGCTTGCGGCGCTGGCGGTGAACGCCATGCCGCCGAATACGGACAGCGCCATGAGGATGCTCAGCAATACGCTGAGGGGTTTGCGGATGGATGTGTGTTTCATTGAAAATAACCTCCTTGATTCGGATATTTTTATACATTTGTCAATGTATAAACTCAATATCTCCAATATTAAATATAATAAATAGTTAGAAATTGTCAAGGATGTGTGTCAGAACGACACATTCTCATTTGGAAAAACGGCGGGACCGTCGGCAGCGCAGTGCAGGACGCGTTCCGCACGGTGTGCGGTAAATTCTGATTTATCGCTGCGCGATAAATCAGAATTTACCGTCATTAGGCATTAGGCAATAGGCATTAGAATCTGTAAAATTTACCCTCAGCGTTTTATAGTAAAGAAAGCGTTAAATAAACATAAGTGTAAATTTGGCATGAGTATGTCAGATGATAGCTATTTGTATATTTGACTGACACTAATGCCTAATGCCCAGTGCCTGATGACTAAATTCTGATTTAACAAGCGCCGGTCCGCGAACGGGCCGGCGCTTGTTTTATCTTATTATTGTTCCGCAGGAACTCACGCGCCGATGGCGGTGCGCATGTTCAGGAAGAAATTGAAGAACGCGCACAGGAAGCGGACGATGCTTACCATCAGGCTGTCGCCTTCCCAATCATAGCAGAAGCAGCCGTCGCCGTGGATCTTGCCGCCCTGCGCGGGCTCGTCAGGCGTCTCCGGCTCGTCGGGCGTTGCGGGCTCGTCGGGCGTTGCGGGCTCGTCGGGAGTTTCGGGCTCGTCGGGCTTCTCTGCCGCAGCCTTCAGCTCGGCGTACTTCGCCTCGGCGTCGGTCAGGACGTCGTCGTTCTCCACAAGGGCTTTCTGATCGTCGGTCAGCGCGTCGTAGGCGTTTCTTGCGGCGTCGATCTTATCCTTGCATTCGTCGGTCAGGGCGACCGTGCCGATGGCGTCGATCAGGGCGATGACCGCGTCCGCGGCATCCTGATCCGGGTTGGACGCGACAGCGCCGAGCGCCAGGCCGTATACGGTATAACCGGCGTCATACGCCGCCTGCCCGATCTCTTTCAGTTCGTCCGCCGTTTTCGCGGTTGCGTGATCAGAATTTACTACACCTTCGATCTGAGCTGTTGACAGATAGTAGTTATCTGAATATGCACCGCTGGAATCATACGCGACCAGTCTGCCGGCGCGACTATCGGCGTCGACGTTCGGCGCGATAATATCGCACAGCGACGCGCAGTTTGATATGGTCGACATGTCGTTTATCCCAGTGATACCGGCGACTTGCGCATAAAAATCTCCTGTCTGGGGCCATGAAATGGTGCCGGTAGCAGCACAGTAAGTGATTTTGGCGCCGTCTTGGCACCATGCGGCGATTCCTGCGATAGTATTACCGTACCCGGTGATATTCACAGAACTTGCGCAGTTTGTGATCGTGCCTTTGTTCCAAACAGCTATGCCTCCCAGACAGTCTGAGTACAAGCTCATGCAGCTGATCGAACCGGCGACGTTCAGATTTTTGACCGTACCGCCGGCGCCGACGCCATAGAACAAACCTTTATTCTTCTCGTATTCGTCTTCGGTGGTCGCGACGTTGTAGGTGATGGTGTGGCTGTCGCCGTCAAAGGTGCCCATGAACATTTTTGCGTTTGCGCCGCCGATCGCCTCCCAGTTATCGCTACCGCAGTCGATATCCGCCGCAAGCTTTAAGTATTTTCCGGAATACGTCATACCGCTTGCCACGTTGGCGGAAAGGGTACGCAGGTCGTTCAGGTCTTTG
>CACYHJ010000269.1 GCA_902774165.1 Oscillospiraceae bacterium | reverse complement strand
TCGGCTTCGGCGGCGTCGAGGCGGACGGCTGCATCTGGGGCCGCGGCGCGATCGACATGAAAAACCACCTGATCGCGGTCATGGAAGCCGTGGAGACCCTGCTGGAAGAGGGCTGGAAGCCGGAGCGCGGGGTATACATTCTGCTCGGCCACAACGAAGAAACCATGATGGATCAGGAGTCCGGCGCGGCGTATCTGTGCAGAGCCCTGCAGGCGCGCGGTGTGCATCTTGAGGCGGTCATGGACGAGGGCGGCGCGGTGCTGAGCGCGAACGTCAAGGGGCTTCTGGACGTCAACGTCATCGGAGTCGGCATTGCCGAAAAAGGGCAGGCGGATATCGAGGTCTCCCTTTCCGGCAAGGGCGGCCATTCCTCCCAGCCGCCGGTGCACAACGCGCTGGGCAGAATGGCGGACGTGATCAAGGATCTTGAGGATCACCAGTTCAAGGCCCGGTTCACGCCCCTGCTGGAGGAGCTGTTCATGCGTCCCGCCGTCAAGGGAACGCTGCCGGTGCGGATGGTCGCCGCCAATCTCAGAACCCTGAAGCCCGCGCTGACGCTGGCGCTCTCAAAGATCCAGCTTGCGGCGGGCATTGTCAGAACCACCACCGCGGTCACCATGGCGAAGGGCAGCCCCGCGCCGAACGTACTGCCGCAGCGGGCGACGATCAACGTGAACTTCCGCATGATGCCCGGCACCTCCACAAAAGACGTGATCGACCATATCCGCAAGGTCGTGCGCAACAAGGACATTGAGCTTGAAGTGATCAAGACCAAGGAGCCCTCAAAGGTCTCCCCCATCGACACAAAAGCGTTCCATATGATCGAGAAGATCTATGCCGTCGACCCGAAAAACACGGTGATCCCCTATCTTGTGTTTGGCGGAACGGATTCCTATCTTTATGAGCCGATCTGCGAGAATATTTACCGCTACGCGCCCTTCCGGCTCTCGGTGGAGCTGCTGGCGAACACCCACGGCACGAATGAGCGGATCCCCGTCGACTGCATGGAGGACGCCGTCGTCTTCTTTAAGCGGTACGTCCGCGGAATGACGGTCGGGGAATAAATACAAAAAAAGAACAGCGGCAGAAGGCGCTTATTCGGGCGCTCTGCCGCTGTTATCGTTTTTTATTTTTTTCAAGGATGCTTCCATCAATTCTAATTCTCAGGTTAAATCATATTGCCTTTGGCGCTGCCAAGCCGGGAATGATTATTTTGTCCCGAACATGTTTTTGAAGAATTCGGCGATCTTCTTGAAGAAATCGGCGATTCTCTGCAGAACCCGCGCGAACAAATTCGGTACGGACGGTTCTTCCGTAGTCTGCTCGTCGTCAGCGCAATAAACTGTCGCGTTATTAAAGTATTCTCCCTCCCATTCGCCGTATCCGACTTTTTTAAACTCAGGATATATTACCTCTTCGTCTTCAAAATAGTAGTCAATCATAAAAGTAATGGAATTCCACTGTTCCCGCGTACCTTCAAAACGAATGTTTTTCAGACCATCGCAACCGTGAAACGCGCTGAGATAAATCGTATTGACACTCGCAGGGATTCGGATATCCGTCAATCCGGCGCTGTTCAGGAAAGATGCATAGCCGATTGTTTTGATCCCATCGGGGATACTGTATTCACGTAACTCACTGCCGGTAGGATATTTTAAAAAGACGCCATATTGTTTATCATACAATGCTCCGGCATCATCGCTTGCGAAACGAGGATTTGCCTTATCAACGGCAATTCTTTGAAGAGAAGGACAACCATTCGATCGATCTATCGTTCCTTCGAATAAATAAAACCCATCGCAAAATATATAAGGATCATCAAGTCCTTTGGTCAAGGTCGAAGGGATGGAAACAGTCCGAAGAGAAACACAATATGCAAACAAAAAGCTGGAAGTCTGCTCACAGCCTTCTTCAAACACTGCATCAGTCAAAGAACCGCAAAATGTACTCAGGTAGTTGGGTATTATTTTCACGCTGCCGGGGACGACGAGCTCCCGAATTCCGCTTTTGATGAAGGCACCCCCATAAATTGTTTCCAGACCGCTTGGGAGGGAAATATGCTCAAGAGCCGTACATTCCTCGAAAGCGTTCACCCCGATACACTTCAGCGATCCGGGCAACGAAACGGAGGCAAGCTGCGTCGATTGCCAGAAAGCGGAGTCTCCGACAGAGGAAACGCCCTCTTGAATGACGGCTTTTTTGACAACAAACTCACTCCACGGCGCCGGAGAACGCTGATAGTAATTTTTCATATTTCCCGTTCCGCTGATTGTCAGGGTACCCTCTCTGTCAAGCGTCCAGATGAGATTATCGCCGCATTCACCGCTTGCGACGATCTCGTTGTTTTCCGCAAGCACAAAAGGTGTAAAAATGGGTAAAAGAATAATACAAAGAAATAAAGCAAACACTCGAATGATATTTCTTTTCACAAATAATCATCTCCTTAATGATATCAGAATACTCCAGTTGCCAATATAAAAATCAATGAATCTTACACACCCCAGACCGCATAAAGGATCAAATGATCTCCGCTTTTAATACCTCCTGATTTTTTATCGCGATATTTCTTTCTTCTCTCTATATATAAAACCGTGAAACACGGATTTTGTGACAAGAATTCAAAATAAATTGTATTTTTTATTGCGCGCCGTTGATCTCCATCGTCTCCAGCACGTCCTGGCCCTTTGCGGTCAGCGCCGCGCTGCCGAACCGGGAATACCCGCGGTAAGGGCCGTAATCGAAGCCCTTAAGCGGGATATCGTAGTCAATCTCGACAAGGCCGTTCAGCTTCAGCAGAAGCAGGGCGTTTCCGTCGTATTCCCCGTCGGTCAGCACCGCCGGATATCCGCTTTTTTCGCTCTGTCCCACGGCAAGAAACGAGTATTCCGCAAACATGGACAACAGTTCGCATTCCTTTTCCGTCAAAAAAACGCTGCCGCAGCCCTCACACATAACCATTCCTCCCGGCATTTTTTTCAAGTATACACCCGCGCGGCGATTCTGTCAATTGTGTCCGGCAGATCCGGCAGTCCGAGCCCTGCACTGCGGGATGATCCGGCGCTTTGAGTAAAACCCTTGACTTTTGCAAAAAATAAGATATTATATTATATGTAAAAATTGATTCGGAGGTTATCACTTATGCAATTCACAAAAGAAACCACAATGGGCGAGATGCTCGACTTTGATCAGGATATCGCGTTTGTTCTCATGCAGTGCGGCATGCACTGCGTCGGCTGCCCGTCCTCCATCGGCGAGTCGCTGGAGCAGGCCTGCATGGTCCACGGTCTCGACGCGGACGAGGTGCTGCAGATCATCAACGATTTTCTGAAGGAAAACCATCCCGACGGCGAATAAGCCCGAAAGACGAAAGGAAGACCGCAGATGTATAAAATGACGCTGAACGTTGACGGCATGATGTGTTCCCACTGCGAAAAACACGTCAACGACGAAATCAAAAAGCGTTTTGACGTGCAGAGCGTCGAATCCTCTCACACCGACGACACGACGGTGATTGTCGCGGCGGAGCCCATCGGCGAATTTGAGCTGGGTATGGCGATCGACGCCGCGGGATATAAACTGTTAAGCCTCGAAACAGAAGAGATCGGCTGACCGGTCAAAGCGGAAAGGAAACATTATGTCAAGATACGAAGAAGCAAAAAATATTTACGCTGCCCTCGGCGTCGACGCCGAAAAGGCAATTGAGACCGTCGGCGCCGTGCCGATCTCGATCCACTGCTGGCAGGGGGACGACGTTGTCGGCTTCGACAGCAAAGAAGCGCTTTCCGGCGGCATTCAGACCACCGGCAACTACCCCGGCAAGGCAACGACCCCGGAGCAGCTGATGGCGGACATCGACAAGGCGTTCGGTCTGATCCCCGGCGCCAAGAAGCTGAATCTGCACGCGTCCTACGCGATTTTTGAGGACGGCGAATTTGCGGACCGGGACAAGATCGAGCCGAAGCACTTCAAAAAATGGGTGGATTTCGCCAACGCCCGCGATTGGGGCATTGACTTCAACCCCACGCTGTTCTCACACCCGATGGTAAAGGATAACCTCACGCTGTCATCTCCGGACCCGGAGGTCCGCGCCTTCTGGATCGGGCACTGCAAAAAATGCATCGAGATTTCAAACTATTTTGCGGAAGCGACGGGCAAGCCCTGCGTGATGAACATCTGGATCCCCGACGGATATAAGGATATCCCGGCGGACCGGCTGGGGCCGCGCATGCGCTTTGCCACCGCGCTGGACGAGATCCTGAAAACGCCCTACGATAAAGAAAAGGTGTTTATCA
>CACYHJ010000268.1:4329-8217 GCA_902774165.1 Oscillospiraceae bacterium | reverse complement strand
CGGCGGATACCTTCGCCGCGGTCAGCGCCGGACCGTCTGCGGCAGTGCCGCAGACTGCCGACGCGGAAACAGTCAGGAGGATCAGAAACAGCGTGAACAGTAAAATCAGCGGTTTTCTTTTCAATGTCATGCTATCATACCTTCCGTTATTATTCTTTTCTGATCTTACTGCGCCTTATGAATTCTTCGGGCCGAGAACGACGTCCTTCCCGACATAATAGTCCATAATCAGCAGGCAGTCGTCCAGATCCACAACGCCGTCCGCCGAGGCGTCGGCGGCCTTTTCATCAATTTTGACGTCCTTGCCCACATAGTAATCCATGATCACAAGGCAGTCGTCCAGATCTACCACACCGTCGCCGGTTGCGTCGCCGTAAAGCGTTTTCGTCCCCGTCTTCGGGATTGCCCGGGACTCAGACTCGCCGCAAACCGTGCAGACGCGCTGTTCTTCTCCTTCTTCTTCCTCTGTCGCGGGCTCAACGACCTCCCATTCGCCGAAGGTGTGCTTCCCGGTGGCAGGGATCTCCTCGGTCTTCGTCTCGCCGCAGACGGTACAGGTGAAGGTTTTTTCTCCATCATCCGCGCAGGTCGCGGCTGTTGTGACTTTCCCCTTGTTCCACTTGTGCGCCTCAAGTTCTTCCGTGCTGCAGAGCGTACATTTGTGCATATGGTTTTCGTCGTCCTGACTCTCCCATTCACCCCAGATATGCTCATGTTCGCCAAGGAAGAATTCTTCTTTATCTTCAACACCGCAGTAGAAACACTGATGCTTACGCTCTCCCGGCTGATCCTCTGTCGGCTGCTTCAGGATTTCCCAATCCGTCCAGATATGCTCGTGCTGCGTTCTTTCGACAAACTTCAGGCTGTGAGCGCCTTCTCCGACCGTGTTGGTTCCGCTGACTTCAAACGCATAGGTCGTTGTCGGTTTCAGACCGGAAACCGTATATTTCGTGTCGCCGATCAGCTCATCGTTGATTTTTACGCCGTCCTGATAAACATTGTATCCGTCAGCGCCGTCAACCGAAGCCCATGAGAGGGTGATACTGTCGGCGGTGATGTCGCTGCTCTCGATTTGCGAAACCTGCAAAGGCGTCATTTCAGTTGAAGTATTCAGCCATTTCGCATACAACGTCATATTCTTTTTGACGTCTTTACTCAGATCACTGAAATCCCATTTGTTCTTGCATTCTTTCTCGGTATACCAACCCTCGAAATGGAAACCGAACGCATCCGGAATGACCGGTTCGATAACATAACCTCCGTCGGGAGACATGATCTGCTCGACAATTGCGTTGCAGCTCACACGTTCATCGTTCTTATCAAAGCTGATCGTTATCGGTTTATACTCTTTCACGGTATGATCAAGCTTATCGAATCCGATCTTATTTTTGATGGAATAGAGTTCATACCCTTCGGCGATCCCGTCAAACAGATTTTTCCCGACGGAAGGAGCCAGATCGCCTGCAAAATAGATCTTGCTCAGCTGCCCGGCGTTTGCAAACGCTCTGTCGTTAAGCGTATTGACTTTATACGGGACGACAAGCTTCGTGATCGCTGTCCCCTCAAAGCTAATATCGTCGATCGTCAGAAGACCGCTGCCGATCGAAAGCCGGTCAAGCGCGCTGCAGTTTTTAAAAACGCCGCCATGCCAGTAGTTTGTCGTCAGATCTTTCACACCGTTTCCTACAACAGCAGTTTTCAGACTGCTGCAGCCGGAAAACGCGCCTTCTCCCAGAGATGTGACGTTGGGCGGGAGCAGCACTGTTTTCAGTGAAGAACAGTTCACAAACGCGGAATTGCCGATCGTCGTCACGCCTCTTCCGATCGAAACGGAAGCAAGGGCTGCATCATCCATGAACGCTTCGTTTCCGATGGTCGTCGTTCCGTTTCCGATGATAACTTCTTTCAGATTTACGCATTTTTTCGCGACTGCGTCACCAAGCGTAATAACGTTATCCGGAATAATCAATTTTTCCAGAGCGGTTGACGCGAAACTGCTATCACCGATTTCTCTTACGCCGGAGCCGATAGAAACAGACGTCAGCGAGACGCAGTTTTCAAAACAACCGCCATTCCAGTAGTTATGGCTCAGTTTTTTGATTCCGTCGCCGATGGTAACGGTTTTCAGCGCAGAGCACTTGGCAAAAGCGCCTTCACCGAGCGATACGATATTCGTCGGCAGATCGACATTGAGAAGCGATGAGCATTCCGCAAAGGCCGTATTCCCGATCGACTCCAGTTTCTGTCCGAAAGAAACCGTTTCCAGCGAGATGTCGCCGAAGAAAGCTGCGTCGCCGATCGCGAGAAGGCCGTCTCCTGTTTTTGCCGATTTCAGAGACTCGCATTTCTCAAACGCGCTGTTGCCGATCCTGAGAACGTTTTCCGGAATCGTCAGGTCGAAAAGCCGGCAATTTTTAAAGGCGCATTCTTCAATTACTTTGACGCCGGAGCCGATCGTGACTGCGGTCATGCTTTTACAGTCTTCAAAGCAGCCGCCATCCCAATAATCATGCCGGAGCACTTTTACGCCGCTGCCGATCTCAGCGGTCTGCAGCGAGTCGCAGCTGCGGAACGCGCCTCCGCCGAGTTCTTTGACGCCGTCCGGGATCGCAATCGTCTCTAAGCTGTCGCAATCGTAAAAAGCGCCGGTGCCGATCGACTCGACTTTGTTCTGAATCGAAAAGCTGGGCAGTGACAAACAACCGCGGAACGCGTGATTCCCGATTGTTTTAATCGCGGATTCATTTTCAAACAGAAAGCTTTTCAGCGCTCCGCAATCACGAAACGCGTCGTCTGCGATTACCTCGACGCTTTTTGCGATCAAAGCGGACTGCAGACCCACGCAGTTTTTGAATGCTTCCTCGCCGATATACCGAATGGAGGATTGAACCGGTATCTCCAGCTTCTGGATCGCGCTGTTATCTTTGAATGCTGCCTGCGCAATCCAGATCACGGGCTGACCGCCGAGCGATACCGGAATTTTGATATTCGCCGCAGTCCCCGTATAACGAACGATACTTGCATATTCCTTGCCTTCCAGCCCGAGACTCCGATCCCATTCCGTGAATGCGTCCTTTGTTATAAGGGCGTACTGGTAGTCTCCTTCTTTCTGGATTTCATATTCCCATCCGTTGTAATAATAGCTCTCAGCAAACGATACGAGCGTAAAAAGCCCGGAGAGCAAAGAAAAACACAGGAACACGGACAGAAATTTTTTTAATTTTCCGTTCATAAGCAACCTCCGATTTGTGATTTTTGTCTATTTTTTTAGACAATTCTATTATAGATATGTTAATATTATATGTCAATAGATCAAATGGATTATCTTGCGGGGCTGACGGACGAAAAACAGCCGTACCCCCCGCGCGGAAGAATACGGACCGCGGCAATGACCGGTCCGTAAGGCGATAAAAACCGCTTCAAATGAATCGCCGCCGGTTCCCGTTTCGGGAACCGGCGGCTGCCGTCATTCATAAAAAATGCAATTACGCTTATTCGGTTTGCTCGTTCTTATTCCACCGGCGGTTCCGGGGGCGCGCCGGGGAGCACGTCTCCGCCCTTCGACGGGTCGAGCGTTTCGCCGGGGGCTCCGGCGTCCGCGTTCTGCGGGGCGGCCGTTCCGTCGGTCCCTGCGTCGGGCGTCTGCGCGTCGGTCTTGTCCGCCGCGTTCAGCGTGCCGTTCATCAGCTTCTCGAAGTCTTCGCCGTCGATCTTCTCGTATTCGATCAGGTATTCGGCCAGCTCGGTGAGCTTATCCATATGCTCTTTGAGGATCTCCTCGCAGCGCTTGTATGCCTCGGTGATGATGCGGTTGACCTCCGCGTCGATCTCGGCGGCGGTCGCCTCGGAATAATTCTTCACGCTGCCGTAATCCTTGCCCAGGAAGAC
>CACYHJ010000268.1:0-4303 GCA_902774165.1 Oscillospiraceae bacterium | reverse complement strand
GAATCGCTCATGCCGTATTTCGTGACCATGTTGCGGGCGGTCTCGGTGGCGCGCTCGATATCGTTGGACGCGCCGGTGCAGATATCGCCCTGGGTGAGCGCCTCCGCGACGCGGCCGCCCAGCAGGATCACAAGATCCTCTTTCATATGCTTCTTGGAGACGTGCATCTTATCCTGCTCGGGACGGGAGAGCGTGAAGCCCGCCGCCATGCCGCGGGGGATGATGGACACGTGGGAGACCGGGTCCTGCCCGGGCTGGAAATAGGTGGCGATGGCGTGGCCCGCCTCGTGATAGGCGGTGATGCGCTTATCCTCCTCGGTGCGCTTTGCGGATTTTTTCTCGGTGCCGACGATGACCTTCATCGTGGCCTCTTCGATCTCCTTCATGGTGATCGCCTTGAGGTTGCGGCGGGCGGCCAGCAGCGCCGCCTCGTTGAGCAGGTTCTCCAGATCCGCGCCGGTGAAGCCCACGGTCTGCTTCGCGATATCTTCTAATTTCACGTCGGGTCCGAGGGGCTTGTAGGGGTGCTTCGCGTGGACCTTCAGGATCTCGGTCCTTCCCTTCACGTCGGGATAGGAGACGGTGACCTGACGGTCGAACCGGCCGGGGCGCAGCAGCGCCGGGTCGAGGATGTCGGGGCGGTTGGTGGCGGCGATGACGACCACGCCCTCGTTGAAGCCGAAGCCGTCCATTTCCACCAGCATCTGGTTCAGCGTCTGTTCGCGCTCATCGTGACCGCCGCCCATGCCGGCGCCTCTGTGGCGGCCGACGGCGTCGATTTCGTCGATGAAAATGATGGAGGGGGCGTTTTTCTTCGCCTGGTCGAACAGGTCGCGCACGCGCGCCGCGCCCACGCCCACGTACATCTCAAGGAAGTCGGAGCCGGAGATGGAGAAGAACGGCACGTCCGCCTCGCCTGCGACGGCGCGGGCAAGCAGTGTTTTGCCGGTGCCGGGAGGGCCGACCAGCAGCACGCCCTTGGGGATGCGGGCGCCCAGCACGTTGTATTTCTGCGGGTCGCGCAGCAGATCGACGATCTCCTGCAGCTCCGCTTTTTCCTCGTCCGCGCCTGCCACGTCCTCAAAGGTGGTGCGGCGCTTTTCGTCCTTGCCGTTGCGGATGCGCGCCTTGCCGAAGCTGATGGAGCGGTTGTTTTCGCTGGCGATGGTCGCGTTCATGCGGCGCATCATCAAAAACATCGCCAGGCCGAGAATCACCACAAAAATCAGCGAGGGCAGCAGGCTCATCCACCAGGAATTGCCCGAGCCGGGCTCGTAGTTGAACTTGATCCGGTTGTCTGCCGACGCGGTGCGGTTGTATTCCACCACCTTGTCGTGCACGTCCGAGGTGAACAGTCCCACGCTGGGCACGGTGTAGGATTTTACCGTCTCCTCGCCGCGCAGCTTGTATTTCAGCGTGCCGCTGCTCAGGTTCAGGGAATACTCCGCGACCTTGTTCTCGTCGAACAGCTCGACGATCTGGTAATACTCAAGCTTCGTTCTCTGCGCGTTGCGGTTGGTGAAGAGCATCACCGTCGCTACCAGCAGCAGGGGGATCATCACATAAGGGAGAAGCTGTCTCCATCGCGCTCTGTTGCCGTCCAAGCAAACTCACTCCTTTGTCTCACTTATTCTCATATACTTCCGGTTTCAGGATGCCGATATAGGGCAGATTCCTGAATTTTTCATCATAGTCCAGGCCGTAGCCCACGACGAAGGCGTCCGGGACCTCAAAGCCGGAATAGGTCGCCATGACCTCCTTCGCCTTGCGGCGGGCGGGTTTGTCCAGCAGGGTGCAGATGCGGATGCTGGCGGGATTGCGGGCCTGAAGGATCTTCATCAGGTACGACAGGGTGATGCCGCTGTCGAGGATATCCTCGACCACCAGCACGTCGCAGCCCTCGATCTCCCGCGCCAGGTCCTTTTTGATCTCGACGACGCCGGAGTTCTTCGTGCCGGAGCCGTAGGACGAAACCGCCATGAAATCGATCTCGCAGGGAATGTCGATCGCGCGCATCAGATCCGCCATAAACACCACGGAGCCCTTCAGCACGCTGACCATGAGAAGGTTTTTGCCCCTGTAATCCTCGCTGATCTTCCTGCCCAGCTCGGCGACTTTATCGTGAAGCTCTTTCTCGCTGAGAAGGACGCGTTCGATGCACTCTTTCATTTTGTATTCCTCCGTATTTCGATTTTCAGAATATGGTTCGTCTCCGGCGTTACCGCGGCGCGCTCATCCGGCGCGAACCCCTCGCACAGCAGAATTCCTTCCGCGTCCGCGATCACGGCGCGGGTCCGCCGCTCTGCGGCGGGGATGCGGTTTTCCAGAAACAGCTGTTTCAGCGTCTTGGTCATGCCTCTGCCGGCGGGGCGGTATGCGTCGCCGTCCCTTTTCGTCCGGACCGAGACAGGATATATCATTGTATCACAGTCAAGAAAAGAATAAAATACTTCTTTGTGAATTTTTTTATTTTTTATGATCGTTTTTTCGTATTCCTCCCGCGAAAGCGGTTCAAACGCGATCTCTTTGTCAAGAAACGCCGTGTTTTCCGGCAGCGCGGAAAATACAAGCGATTGTTCGATCCGCGGCGCCGGGGGAGTGCGGACGGTCAGGGTTTCGCCGTCGGAAACCAGGGTTTTCCCGCCGTTCATGTTCACGCTCCCGCCGTCGGCAAGCAGCGCGGCAAGGGCGCGGATATGCCTTGCCTCCGGCTGCGTCCCCGTCAGCTCCCGCATGGCGAGAGAGAGCGTCCGGTCCCGCAGCGGGTCCGCCGCGTCCGGCAGCGCGGCCACGGAGAATCCCTGCTCCCGCCGGGCGGCGCGCGCAAGCTCCTGCGCGCGGGCGGAAAGGGCGGCCTCGTCGCAGCGCAGAATCGAAACCGTGCGGGCGAAGCAGTCGGCAAAGGCGGGGTTGAGCTCCCGCAGGACCGGCAGGATCTCTTGTCGGATCCGGTTGCGCCGGTATTCCGCGGACAGGTTGGTGCTGTCGGTCACATAGGGGATCCGGTTCCGGGCGCAGTAATCAAGAATTTCCTCTTTTGTACAGTCGATCAGCGGGCGGACGATCCTGTCCCGCACGGGCGGGATGCCGCACAGGCCTTTGAGCCCGGTGCCCCGGGCGAGATTCAGAAAAAAGGTCTCGGCGCTGTCGTCAAGATTGTGGGCGACGGCGATCGCGGCGTCCGGGTCCAGCGATTCGAAAAACGCGTATCGCAGCCGCCTGCCGCACTCCTCCGCGCTTTCGCCGGTTTCGCGGCGGATCCCCGGCACGTCGTACCGGGCGACCTCAATGGGGATGTTCCGCTCCTCGCAGAAGCCGACGGCGAACCGCTCGTCCCGGTCCGCCTCCGCGCCCCGGATGCCGTGGTTGACGTGGGCTGCCGTGAGGGTAATTCCCAGCGCGGGCGAAAGCTCGTACAGAATACTTAAAAGGGCCGCGGAGTCACTGCCGCCCGAAAAGCCGACAATGACCCGGCGACCCCGTATGGGCATATGATAGTTGTTGACGGCGGCAAGCACCTTATTCTTCATCAATGTCCCGTTCCTTCGTGGTGAACAGCGTGTATTCCGGGATCCACGTCAGCTCGATATCCTTCGTGGGGCCGTGGCGGTTCTTCTGCACAAGCACCTGAGCGTTGTTGATCTCCATCGCGGCCTCCCCGTCGCCGTTGGCGTAGTAGGTGTCGCGGTACAGCATCATGACGATATCCGCGTCCTGCTCGATGGAGCCGGATTCGCGCAGATCCGCCAGCTGCGGCTTATGGTTCCTGGTGCCGCGGGCGTCGGTGCCTCTGGAGAGCTGCGCCAGCGTGACCACGGGGATCTTCAGATCCTTCGCCATCAGCTTCAGGCTTCTTGTGATATCGGAGACCTCCTGCACGCGGTTTTCCTTCCGCTCGGCGGACCGCATCAGCTGCAGGTAGTCGATCAGCACGCAGTCCACGTTCTTCATGCGGATCACGCGGGCCTTGATCTCCGGCACGGTGATGTTGGAGGTGTCGTCGAAATACAGCTCGAAATCGGCAAGGTACATCGTCGCCTTGGAGAGCTCCTGCCACTCCCGCGCCTCAAACCTGCCGGAGCGCATCTTGGTGCTTTCGACCCGCGCCTCGGAGGCGAGCACGCGCTGCGCCAGCTGCTCCTTGCCCATCTCAAGGGAGAAGAACACGACCTTTTTGCCCTTGCGGGCGATGTTGGTCGCCATATTCAGCGCGAAGCTGGTTTTACCCATGGCGGGACGGGCGCCGACGATGATCAGGTCCGATTTGTTCAGGCCCGTCGTCACCCGGTCCAGCTCCTCGAAG
>CACYHJ010000267.1 GCA_902774165.1 Oscillospiraceae bacterium | reverse complement strand
CGTCATTTCAAACGCGTCGTAAAGATCCGCCTTGTCGGTGTGTATTTTACGGAACCGGGCGATCTTGTCCCGGATCCCCTTCGTGCCGATGCGAAGGAGCATCTCGTAATCCGGGTTACTGTGGCCGCCGCCGGCAGCCCAGGCGCATTTGTTGACCTCCAGCTTTTCCTGCACCGGCGTGCGGCATTTGCTGATGATCCGCAGCGTCTCATAGGGACGGAAATAATCGAAATACACATTGATCATTTCCTCCATGTCGGGATGTTCCCGGATGTTGCGGTCCCGGACGCCCTCGTTCAGGCAGATCCCTTCCGCCCGCTGATAGCTGACCGCCTGCGCCCCCATTCTGCCGAGGGACGAAACGAACCAGTTCGACAGGTCAAGCTCGAGGGGGATCAGCTCCGCCCAGGTTTTGATCCCGTAAGCGATGCGGGTCTCCGGGTCCGGCTTCGGCGCGTGCATGTAACCCCACGCGAAGGGCTCAAGATGCTGTATGTCCATGATGGTCACCTCTTATACACAAATCAAATGAATAATGAATAATGAAGAATGAATAATTTCGGAAAAGCGCTTCGCGCCTTTTTATTGTAGATGTCAGAATTTTTAAATATGAGATAATAAAATTGACACTATTGATATAATCATTTTATCTTGCATAGATTTGACATTATATATAATGGGGTACGGGGTGGAACCCCGTCATCAATTATTCATTATTCATTATTCATTATTCATTGCAAATCCTGATTTGCTGGCCGCTTCGCAGCTCGTCAAATCAGGATTTCTCACATTCTCCCTTGACTCTGTCCATTTTTTATAGTATAATCAAAATGGAATTGATTTTCGAATAAATTCTGTATAAAATTAACAAAAAAGGAGATGCAAACAATGAAAAAAACACTCTCCGTTATTCTTGCGCTGGTTCTGGCGTTCGGAATGATGCTCACCGCGTTTGCTTCGGTGATCTCTTCCCTGAATATGACCGCCGTTTCAGCGCTGCCGAAGGCGGGCGAGGCGCTGCCGGCGATCAATCCTCTGGGCAATTCCCAGTGGTATATGTCTGCTGACGACGCCGCGTTCTATAAAAATGACGCGGTCTTTACCGGCGTGCCGGAGGAAGGGGACGTCATCGAGCTGCGCGCTGACGTCCACGGGCATAACGGCGGCGCGTTCCCGGCGGATCTTAGTCCCGTGAGCGCCGTCTGGAACGGGATCGAAGCCGCAAACAAGGTTTCGGTCGGCTCAAATGTCGTCCGGTTCACCTTCCCCTATGAGATCCCGCTTTCCACCCTGACGGTTGAGGGGCTGTATCCTCCGCAGAAAGGCGACCCCGCCCTTGATTTATCCTGCTCCGTTTCCGTCGGCGGCGAATCATATCCCGCACTTTCCGTTGAATATCAGTATCTGACCTATGAGGGCCTCGGCGGCAAGCCGAAATACGTCGGCTTTATTACCCCCGACAAACTCAATACGCTCTCGACTGTCCGGGTCGAGATCATCGTCGATCTGCCGGCCCAGGTTTCTTCGAAAATCGTTTCTCCCGTCGGCGTCTGGGGAGATGAGCAGTTTTCCGGCGTTTCAAAGAACGGGAACCGTTATACGATCTGGTTTTCGCTGCAAGATTTTACAAATACGAAAACGCCGCTCTCAAGCGCGTCTGTGCGCGTCGGGGAACCCGTCGCCGGAGCAGCGCCCGGCAAAGCGTTGCTTACCACCAGAACGATCAAAGGCAAGCCGATGCTGACGAGTTACAGGATTCTTGAGACCGTCTGGTCTCCGGCGGACGAAGTGTTTGAAGTCGGAAAGGAATACACCGTCAAGGTGAAGCTGCAGGCGAGAAATCTTCTCGGGAAACAATATGCGTTCAATAATTCCACCAGCGCGCTGGTCAACGGCGCGGCTGCGGCGTCGAAACGGTTCGACGACAGCGGCATCGTGATGACCGTCAGTTATAAATTCCCCGCGGTCGAACCGATCACGCTCGAAAATATCGTCGTTGAGGACCTTGACGCGCCCGACGGGATCAATCCTCTTGACACGTCGGCGACCACGCCGACCGAGGGCGTGAGCATCGAAGAGGTCCGGTTCCTCGTGCATAAGATCGGCAGCGGCTTCGTTGCGACGGACACGGTCGTCCCGGGGCAGCAGGTCAAGGTCTGCGTGACTTTTGTGCCTGATGAATACCATACGATCGACCCGGAGACCACGAATGCGACATGGAACGGGATCGGAGCGCATGAAAACGAATACGGCGCGAACACAAGGTTTTTAAAACTGATGGGAAACCGTTATAACTGTGTGTTCAATTACGAAGTCCCCGTACACGAGCATGTGTGGAGCGAGGAGTGGGCCTATACTTCGTCTTACCACTATCATGAGTGCACGGCGGAGGGCTGCCCGATCGGGGACGATTCGGCGAAGGAAGGGTTCGGATTCCATGAATTCGGCGAGTGGACCGTCGATCTGCCCGCCACAAGCGAGGCGGAGGGCGTGCAGTCTCGCGACTGCAAGACCTGCGGCTATAAAGAGACCGCTGTGATCCCGAAGCACGTGCACGTGTGGGCTCCGGAATGGACCGTCGACGCCGAGAACCTATACCACTGGCACGAGTGCACCGCCGAGGGCTGCGATATCACCGAAGACGCGCAGAAGGGCGGCTACGGCGCGCATACCTTCGAAGCCTGGACCGTGACGCTGGAGCCGACTGAAGAAGCCGTCGGCAGCGAGGAATCCGTCTGCACCGTCTGCGGAGAAAAAGCGACGCGCGAGATCCCGAAGAAGGATCACGTTCACGCGCCCGTGCTCGTTCCCGAAGCAGCTGCGGACTGCGTTACGCCCGGCAATAGCGAGTATTACGAGTGCGCCTGCGGAAGACTCTTCAAGGACGCCGCCGCGACGGAAGAGGTGCTTCTTCCCGACGTCACGGTCGAAGCGCTCGGCCATGATTTCAGCGGTCCCGTCGTCACGGTCACCGACGATACGCATACCGTTTCGTGCGCAAGGTGCGGGGCGGAATCGCCCGCCGAGGCGCATACCTACGGCGAATATGAGGTCCTGACTCCCGCGACCGAGGACGCCGTCGGCACGGAGCATGCGTTCTGCACGGTCTGCGGCCGCGAGGATATCCGCGAGCTGCCCAAGCTCACCCATTCGCTTAAAATAGTCGAGGCGAAAGAGGCGACCTGCGAGCTCGCAGGCAATATCGAGTATTACGAATGCGAAAACGACGGCTGCGGCAGACTGTTCGCCGACGCCGAAGCGGCAGTCGAGCTTCAGCCCTCGGACGTGATCCTCGATGCGCTCGGGCACGATTATACGGACAATTACGAAGAGACCGAAGGCGGCCACGTGCAGGTCTGCGCCCGCTGCGGCGAAAAGAGCGACGTCGCCCCGCATATCGAGAGCGACTGGATCTTTGATAAGCCCGCCACCGAGGAAGAGGAAGGGCAGAAACACAAAGAGTGCGAGTACTGCGGCGCGGTGACGGCGACGGAAGTCGTCCCGAAACTCACCTCGGAGCACGTGCACGGCTATGTATGGGGCAGCGACGAAGCGAACCACTGGATGTACTGTATGGAGTGCGGCCAGAAGGATGTGAACAACCCCTCCGCGCCGCATCAGTTCGGCGACTGGGTGACCGAAACGGCCGCCACCGAGACGGAAAAGGGCAGAATACACAGAGACTGCACCGTCTGCGGTTACAGCGAAACCCTTGTAATTCCTGAAACAAGCCACGTTCACACCGTGAATAAGCATAAGGCGAAGGCCGCGGACTGCAAAGAGCCCGGCAATATCGAATATTACGTCTGTAAGGACTGCGGACTGTATTTCGCAGACAAGGACGGCGTGAAGATCATCACGGAAAGCGAAATCTTCACCCCTGCGCTCGGCCACGATTTTACAAAATATGAAGCCGACGGAGCGGACGGGCATTATGATATCTGCGCCCGCTGCGGTGAAAAAGACCTTCTGGGGCCTCACGTGGACGAAAACGGAGACAAGCGCTGCGATCTGTGCGGTTATGACCTCGCTGCCCCCGACAAACCGACGGATCCCGACAAACCGACGGATCCAGACAAGCCGACGGATCCCGACAAACCCACCGATCCGGAGAAACCGACGAATCCCGATGAACCCGGAACCACCGAGCCTCAGCCGGTCGGCACGGCGTATCAGCTGGGCGACGTGGACAAGGACGGAAAAATCAAGGCCGGCGACGCCCGGGCGGCGCTGCGCGCGGCGGCAAGGCTTGACACGCTGGACGACGGTCAGCTGCTGATCGCCGATATGGACGGCGACGGAAAGGTCAAGGCC
>CACYHJ010000266.1 GCA_902774165.1 Oscillospiraceae bacterium | reverse complement strand
ACATCATGAAATTCTACGTGGACGGCGACAAGGTCGTCAAGATTGAATTCTATGATATGAACGGCGTGTGCAGCACGCTGATCGAGACCGACGAGATCCGCGGCGACATCACCGCTGCCGACATCGAGATCCCCGCCGATTACGAAAAGAAGAGTTATCTTTCCTTCATCGCCGACATCATGGGCGATATCGAAAGCTAAAAAGGGGCGTTCAGAATGAAGGTTGCTGTTGTTACGGGCGCATCCGGCGGCATCGGCGCCGCCGTCACGAAAAAGCTCTGTTCCGACGGCTTCCGGGTCTGGGCATGCTGCAACAGACAAACAGAAAAAGCTCTGCATCTCGGTGCGGAGCTTTTATGCTGTTCCGTGATTCAGTTTGACCAGACAAAGCCGGAAAAGATCGCCGAAGCGTTTCAGACAATCGAGCGGGAGTCCGGGCGCATCGACGTGCTTGTCAACAACGCGGGAATCGCGCAGCAGAAGCTGTTTACAGACATCACCGACGAGGACTGGGACGCCATGACCGCCTGCAATCTTTCCGGCGCGTTCCGCTGCGCGCGGGCTGCGCTGCCGGGGATGATCCGCCGCAAATGGGGCAGGATCATCAACGTCTCCTCCATGTGGGGGCAGATCGGCGGCTCCTGCGAGGTCCATTATTCCGCGGCGAAGGCGGGGCTGATCGGCATGACGAAAGCGCTGGCAAAGGAGACCGCGCTGTCCGGCGTCACCGTCAACTGCGTCTCCCCCGGTGTGATCGACACCGCGATGATGTCGTCGTTTTCCGAAGAGGATATCGACGCCCTCTGCGAGGAGATCCCCATGGGGCGGCTCGGCAGAAGCGAGGAGGTTGCTGCGGCGGTCGCTTTTCTCGCCTCGGAGGACGCGTCGTATATCACCGGGCAGGTGCTGGGCGTCAACGGCGGGCTTTGCTGAGAGACAGGCTCACCCGAAATACCCCTTGAACGAGGTCAGAAGGTTCCGGTAGACGCTGCCGATGCGCAGGAACACCCGCAGGGTCGTTTTGGGCGTCAGGAACACAAAATCGGGCGAGATGCAGTGCGTCACAAAGTAATCGACCCCGCTTTCCACGCAGAACGCGGCGACGTCTTCCCTGTCGACCAGCCCGAAACCGCACCGCATGCCGGCGGCGTGGACCGCGTCCACCGTTTCTTTCGAGGATCTTGCCGCGCTGCAGAAAATCCCGTCGAACCGGTTCTGCACGCAGTATTCTATCACCGAATCATTCACCGTCTTTTTGGAATAGAAGGCGCAGATATCCGGCAGGTAATATTTCAGCGCCGCGGTCAGATCGTTGTCGGCGGAAAAGAAGATGAAATTTCCACGGTCCGCCCGAAGGCCGATCAGACGGGCAAGGCTGATCATATCCTCCTCATTGTGGCCTTTTTTGATTTCGATCACCGGCCGCACGTGATATTGCAGACATGCGTCGAGCATCTCGTTGAGCTCCGGAATGTGCTCGTCGGGGAACCGGTCCAGCCCCTCCCCTTCGTTGATTCTGGCCTGGGAGATCTCGGCAAGCGTCATGGAACGGACTCTGCCGCTGCCGTCTGTCATTCTTGAGATATTCGTGTCGTGGATTACGACCCAATAGCCGTCCGCCGTCCGGCGGATATCGATCTCGCAGCAGGGATATCCCGCCTCCTGCGCCGTCAGGATCGCGGCAACGGTGTTTTCCGGCGCGCGGGCGGTATTGCCCCGGTGCAGAATCACCATGGGCGTATCCGCGGCGCTCCCCGGCGGCATAAGCGGCGCGGCGGCGCAGAAGCACAGGCACAGCGCCGCAAGCAGTGCGATGATCCGTTTCAATTTTCTCGCCTCCTCCCACGTTCTCGTTTTCTATACAAATCCATATTATCACACATTATTATAAACTTCAATAGGGTGAATTATTATGGCGGCAACATTAAAATTCAATCAAAACGGGAAATTCCGCATTCTTCTGATGGGCGACCCCCACGAGTACTACACGCCCTCCAGGGGCGTCGACAAACGAACCAAAGACTTTCTGGTGCTTGAGAACATGGCGATCGACGAGCTGCAGCCGGATCTTGTGGTCTATATGGGAGACAACACCCACGCGGACACTCCGCAGGCGCTGCGCGCCTCCGTTGAGCGGATCACCCGCCCGATCACCGGCCGGAACCTGCCGCTGGGCATTGTTTTCGGCAACCATGATTTCGAGGCGAAAGTCAGCGACCCGTGGGAATATATCAACGCCTACCGCGCCTATGAAAACTCCCTGTTCCCCGCAAAGGACGACGCGCTGAGCGGACGGTACGACTACCACGCGGTCATCCGTTCCTCCGACGGCAGCCGGGACGCGTTCAATCTCTGGTTCATGTATTCGGGCAACCGCGCCCCGAAGGAATCCTGTTCCAAATATGACTATGTGCGTCCGGAGCAGATCGAATGGTATGAAAAAACCGCCGCACGGCTCAAGGCGGACAACGGCGGGACGCCGGTGCCGGCGATCCTGTTCCAGCACATCCCGGTGCCGGAGGAATATGAGCTGTTTGACGAGGTTCCTGCCTGGCGGCTCCCCTTCGACGCGCTCCGCGGGCAGGACGAGCGGGACAATAAATGCTATAAATTAAAGAAGGGTGTGGCAGGCTTCGCCGGCGAGGCGCCCTGCGCGCCGTCGGTCAACAGCGGTCAGTTTGATTCCTGGCTCAGGACCGGCGACGTGAAGGCGGCGTTTTTCGGGCATGACCACATGAATGATTTTGCGGGCGACGTGCGGGGGATCACCCTCGGGCAGTGCAAGCTTTCCGGCTTCCACCCTTACGGCGACGGGACCCGGCAGGGCGTGCGGGTGATCGACCTGGACGAATCCGCGCCGGACCGTTTCGTGACTTATATGCGCTATTACCGGGAGCTGGTGGGCGACCGCTGCCAGTCGATTACCGGGCCGGAGCGGCTGATGCACGACCGCACCAGCATGACGCTGGAGTTCTGCCTCAAAGCCTTCGGCACGGCGGCCGCAGCCGCTGCCCTCGGCGCCGCGGGCGCCGCCGTATCTCACAAAATCAAAAAGCTGAAACAATAAAGGGGTGCCGCACAATGCGAATCAAATCATTTTGCTCCGTCTTGCTGATCTTCTCCCTTCTCACGGCGTTGGTTCTCGGCAGCGGATGCAGGAAAGAGGAAGCAGGGGCCGAGGCGCCGCAGCAGGAATCGACCGACGCGCCCGAAACGGAATCCGCAATCGAAACCCTGCCCCTGCCGACCGACCCGCCGGTGGAAACGGTGCTTCTGACGGATCCCCCGTCCCCTGCGGCGCTGTTCCGGCAATATGCGGGGGGAAAGATCAGCTTCATGCACACCTCCGGCGACTATCAGGAAGGGACGCTTGGCACGTTCTGCGCCAGGATTCTTGATTTTGATCAGGACGGTACCGAGGATCTGGTCACCGGCTCGCTTGTCCGGGGATCTGACGGTGCGCCCACGCTTGCGCTGGACCTTTATAAAATCTCCGGCTCCGCCGTCGCCCACGTCGACACGCTGGTGACAAACCACGAGCTCGGCGGCTCGACGGTTTACACAAAGACGCTCTGCGGCACCGTCGAGAACAACGCGATCAAGATCTATTTCACTTCCGCAGCCTACGGAGGCTCCTCGATCAGCGAGAGTTACGACGTGATCGCCGTCACCGGCAGCCGGCTGCAGCTGACGCGGAATTTCACGTTATATGAGTTTTACCGGCATAATACCTATGAATACAGGGAAAACGTCACCGGAACCGTCTATGCGGACAGCGACGCTTTTCAGCGGGCGGTCAACGCGGAATTCCTGCCTTCGGCGCATTATCATACCGGATTTGACCCGAAGGTCGATCATCACAGCAATTACGGCGAATTCGCAGGGAACCATCTGTTCACCATCATTGACGACAGCGGCTTCAATTTCTCCGCGCCGGTTCACTTTGTCCACAGCAATGCGAACGATCTTGCCTGACCGGGCGCTTAAAATCTGTCAAAACACCGGTTTTTCCGGATCCTCACGTCGGGGATCCGGTTTTTTTATTCCATTTTTACTTTTTCAGGTCGGACGGCGCGCAAAGAGAATATGATGCAGCGAGGCAGGACCTCAGAACACAGAAAAAAGGAGAGAAAACGATTGAACAGACAGAATTGTCCCCGCCCCGCCCCGCAGACGGAAGCATCCTCCTGCCCGGCGGACGGCGGTGAATATACCGGCAGGACGGCGCTGCCCGCCGTGACCGTGCCCGCAATGGCCTACGTGCCGTTTCAGACCGACCGGCAAAGGGACGCTGTTCCCCGTGCTCAACAAACCGTTCAAGGGAGGAAGCGCGAAATGAACGAAAAAGAAAAGCTGCTGTGTGAAATTTCAAAAGCACAGTTTGCGGCATGGGAGCTGCATCTCTATCTCGACACCCATTTTCCCGACGCGCGGGCGACGGCGCTGAGAAACGCATACGAAAAAAAATACCGCGCTCTGACGGCGCAGTATGAAGAAAAATACGGTTCCCTGACCGCGTTCGGCGAAGGAGACGAGCGCTGGACTGCGGGACCCTGGCCCTGGGAAGGAGGCAAGCGCAGCTGATGTTTACGTACGAGAAAAAACTGCAGTACCCGGTCAATATCAAGAACCCCGACCCGAAAGCGGCGCAGATCATTATCAGCCAATACGGCGGACCGGACGGCGAGATGTCTGCGTCGCTGCGGTATCTGAGCCAGCGGTATTCCATGCCCTACGACAAGATCAAAGGTCTTCTGACGGACATCGGCACTGAGGAGCTGGCGCACTTTGAGATGATCGGCGCCATGGTTTATCAGCTCACAAGGAACCTGACGGTCGACCAGATCAAAAAAAGCGGCTTCGACACCTACTTTGTCGACCACACCGCCGCGGTCTATCCCGTGGCGGCCTCCGGCACGCCCTGGACGGCGGCATATATCCAGTCGAAGGGCGACCCGATCACGGATCTGCACGAAAACCTTGCGGCGGAGCAGAAGGCCCGCACCACCTATGACAATATCCTGCGCCTCGTAGACGACCCGGATATCATTGACCCGATCCGGTTCCTCAGAGAGCGGGAGATCGTGCATTACCAGCGCTTCGGCGAGGCGCTGCGGCTGGTGACCGACAAGCTGGACAGCAGGAATTATTACGCGGGAAACCCGGGATTTGACAAATACTGATTTGTCGGGGCGCTCTGCGCCCCGCAAATCAGTATTTATAATGCGGAATGCGGAATTCGGAATTCGGAATTGTGGAAAAGCGCTTCGCGCCTTTTTATTGTAGAAAACGGCATTTGCAATTCA
>CACYHJ010000265.1 GCA_902774165.1 Oscillospiraceae bacterium | reverse complement strand
GAATAAGAGCAAAATAATTATAGGTTGCTTTGTTGCTTTAAACTCTGAATTAAAGATGATAGCATTCTTCCGATTCGTTTGTTTAAATCAAGTGAATGGCTGATTCTTTCATCTGTCAGATAATCCAATCTTCTGCAAATCAGCAGATGAGTATACAGTTCTCCGCAAGAACCGCGGGAAATTGACAAAAAATGGACATATTCTTTTATACTGTCACGTTGTTGACCTTCTGCAATATTGGAGGCGATTGACACCGCTGCTCGGCGCATCTGATCCGATAAAGCGTAATTCTCTTCTTTCGGAAGTAGTTTTATCAATTCATATATCTCGACAATCAGATCCATTGACATCTGCCATACTGACAAATCTTCAAAACTTTTTATATTCATTATTTACTCTCCTCTTCCCTTGTGTCGGGTACTGATTCCAGCACCCAGCACCCAACACCCAGCACCCTTTCAGCAAATCACCAGCGCGCAGGAATTCCCCTTCATCCGCAGAACGCCGCCGGTCAGTTCGACCGGCTCGTTCGTCCGTTCGTCGTCGACGATATACGCGGTAAAAGACGACGCGCCCGGGATCTCAAGGCGGAACTCCGCGTCCGGCGGCGGCGCCTGGTTCCAGTTCGCCTCGTCATTGAAATACGACACGAGCACGGCGATCTCCCCGTTTTCGCCCGCCGCGGCGGTCGCGTAGATATCCGGGCAGTCGCTTGTCATTTCGACCTGCGTGCCGCGCTTTTTCAGCTCGTTCCAGTATTTCAGCGCGTAATAACCCGGCAGACGCACGGGTCTGCGAGCCGAGGCGTGCGCGCCTTCCGCGGTCGGCGCGAACACGCCGTTCCACGAACCGTTCATCAGCATCTGAACGTCGTAATACATCGCCTTGTTCACGCGCGAATCCTGCAGGACGGACAGCACCCCCGCCATAAAGGCGCATTCAAAGGGCGTTTTGTGCAGATCATAGCATTCCTGCAGGCGCGTGTCCCATCGGCAGACGTAATTCCATTCGTCGAAAATGCTCTCGACGCCTCCGAAACCGTATTTTTCCAACAGCGCGTCAACCACACCCGAGCGCTCCGCCACCTGATACGGAACCGTGGGATACAGATGCCACGAGAAGAAATCCATCGGCAGACCGCGCTCTTTGACCGCCGCCAGCCATTTTTCGGCAAACTCGCCCTCCGGCATGGCGAACGCGCAGCCGCCGACTTTTACGTCCGGGTGCTCGCGCTTGATGATCGGCGCGGCCGCGGCGTAAAGGTCTATGAACTGCTCGGGCGTGCCCGTCCAGCACATCGGGATATCCGGCTCGTTCCAGATCTCCCAGTATTCGATCCCCATATGGAAGCCGTCCGCCCAGCCCTCGTTGTAATGGGCGACGATATGAGAGCAGACGCGTCCCCATTTCTCAAAATCCTGCGGCGGGTGGATATACAGCTTGATGGGCTGATGCTCGATCGTCGAGCCGAGCCGGTATAGGGGCTTTGCCCCGGCGTTCACGATCGCTTTGAGATATTCGTCTGTAAACGTAAAATTATAGCTCGCGGGGTCGTTCTCATCTTTATCGAAATCCCTGAAAATACAGTGGATATCCACGAATTCTCCCGCGCCGAAGGGGTATTCGATATCGTGGGTGCGGCACAGAGGGATCCCCGCCGCACGGAAATCCTCCGTGGCGTCATAGACGAAATGGTTCGTCACGGGACCGCCGCCCACGCCGTTCAGGTCTCTGATCGGGCCGAGGCTCCGGTCCGGAAAAACTTTGATGACATTCATATTTGTTTTGCCTCCGTTTTCATTCATATCCGGGTGCTTCGCCGCAAGGCGAAATATCGCTCCCGAGCGGAGCGAGGGAATATCGCTTAAAGTTGATATTGTTCCCTGCGGGAACAGCGATATTGACCCCTTCGGGGCCAGATCAAATCCCAAACAACCTCTTCGCGTTCTCCGCGGTCACGGCGCAGACCGTTTCCGCATCCAGCCCCCGCGCCTCGGCAATCACCTCGGCGGCGTAAGGGATATAAGACGAATCGTTCCGTTTGCCCCGGTGCGGGACCGGCGTCATATAGGGCGCGTCGGTCTCCAGCAAAAGAAGGTCCAGAGGAACCGCCTTCGCCGCCTCGACCGGCTTTTTCGCGTTTTTGAAGGTCACCGCGCCGCCCAGACCGATATACATTTCGAGCTTCACGATTTCTTTCAGCATTTCGACAGAGCCCGAATAACAGTGCAGCACCCCGCGGGGCTGATATTTTTTGAGCAGCCGCAGCGTATCGTCGTGCGCTTCACGGTCATGGATGATCACGGGCTTGCCCGTATACGCCGCCATTTTCAGCTGCTTTTCAAAACAGTCCAGCTGAATCTCCCGCGGCACGTCGTCATAATGGTATTCAAGCCCGATTTCCCCCAGCGCCACGCAGTTTTCATCCTTCAGCAGTTCCGCAAGCCGCGCGAAATCCCCGGGCGCGATTTTCAGCGCCTCACCGGGATAGATCCCGCAGGCAGCCTTGATATAGGGGTACTTCTCCGCGATGGCAAGACTCGCCTCAGACGTGGCGACGTTTGTCCCGCAGGTAATAATGCCCTCCACCCCCCGCGAAGGGAGAGTGGAGAGCAGATTTTCACGATCTTCGTCAAACCGGGGATCGTCGTAATGCGCGTGTGAATCGAATATCCGCATCATCTGATTTTCGTACCGGGTTCCATGCCGTCGACAAACAGAACCTTAACGCCGTCCGCGCCGTCGCCGGCAAGGATCATACCGCGGCTTTCCACGCCGCAGAGCGTACGGGGCTTGAGATTGGCGACGATCACGACCGAACGGCCCTTCATCTCGTCGGGCGTGTAATACTCCGCGATGCCGGAGGCCACCGTGCGGGGCTCGCCGGAACCGTCGTCCAGGGTGAGCTTGAGAAGCTTCTTCGCGCGCTTCACGGGCTCGCAATCGAGCACCTTCGCCACGCGAAGCTCCACCTTCGCGAAATCGTCGTATTCGATCTCGGGAGCTTTTTCTTCCTGCGCGGCTTTGATATCGGAGATCAGGGCTTTTTCCTTCTCCTGCTCCGCCTTCTGCTTCGCGATCAGCTCCTCGATCATCTTTTCGCCGTCGATGCGGGCGAACAGCGGCACGGGCGTGCCCACTTTCGTGCCAACGGGCGTCGCGCCGAAGCTCTTCACGGAGTCGTAGTCTTTGATATTCACGCCGATCTGCCCGAAAATCTTTTCGCTCGTCTCGGGCATAAAGGGCGAGAGCATCACGGCGAGGATACGGATCCCCTCGATCAGGTTATACATCACCGTCGCAAGGCGCGGCCGGTCCTCTTCCTTTTTCGCCAGCGCCCAGGGCATGGTCTCGTCGATATACTTGTTGCAGCGCTTGGCGATGGAAAGCACCGCCTCCACCGCGTCGCTCATGCGGCACTCGTCCACGTATTTTTCCGCCAGCGGGATCGCGTCGAGGATGGTCTTTCTGAACTCTCCGTCCGGTTCAGCGGCGGTATCATTCCCGACCAGCACGCCGTCAAAATACTTGTTCACCATGGAAACGGTGCGGTTGACAAGGTTGCCCACGGTGTTGGCAAGGTCGGAATTGAACCGCTCGATCATCGTCGTGTAGCTGATGGAGCCGTCGGAGGCGTGGGGCATCTCGGAGAGCAGGTAATACCGCACCGCGTCCACGCCGAACAGCTTCACAAGGTCGTCGGCGTAGATCACGTTGCCCTTGGATTTGGACATTTTATCCTCGCCGAACAGCAGCCAGGGATGGCCGTAGACCTTTTTCGGCAGGGGCTCGCCCAGCGCCATGAGGATAATGGGCCAGTAGATGGTATGGAAACGGATGATATCCTTGCCGATGATGTGCATATCCGCCGGCCAGTATTTTTTATACAGCTCGCCGCTGCCGTCGGGATCGTAGCCGAGGGCGGTGATATAGTTCGAGAGCGCGTCGATCCAGACGTAGATCACGTGCTTGTCGTCGAAGGAGACGGGAATGCCCCATTTGAACGAGGAGCGCGAGACGCAGAGATCCTGAAGGCCGGGACGGATGAAGTTGTTCAGCATCTCGTTCTTTCGGCTCTCGGGATAGATGAAATCGGGGTTCTCCTCGATATATTTTTCAAGCTGTTTCTGATACTTTGAAAGCTTGAGGAAATACGCCTCTTCGGACGCGATCTTCACCTCTTTACCGCAGTCGGGGCACTTGCCGTCGACAAGCTGGGTTTTGGTAAAGAAGCTCTCGCAGGCGACGCAGTAATAACCCTCGTACTTGCTCTTGTAGATATCGCCCTGATCGTAGAGCTTTTTAAAGATCTTCTGCACCG
>CACYHJ010000264.1 GCA_902774165.1 Oscillospiraceae bacterium | reverse complement strand
GAAATAAGGGATCACGTTGACGAGCTTCGGCAGAACGGAAATGCCCTGCCAGAGGAAGAACACCTTCTGGTAGACGACCTTGTCCCCCTGCGACCAGGGCTTCATCGGAATCGATGAATCGTATCCGGACCATTTGAACAGCGCGGTTGTCAGCAAAGCGTTCAGCGGCGAAGTGACCTTCATGATCAGGTCGCGCAGAATGCCGAAGGTACCGTCCGGACGCTCGCCTGTGACGTACTCGGTGTAATCGTTGATCTCTCTGCCCAGCTCCGCCTCAAAGACGTTGGCGGGACCGTTATTGAAACCGTCCAGACCGTAGAACAGGGCGTAGATACCCACCATTCCCCATTTATTCTCAACGTTCGGTACACCCAGAAGCGTCATGCCCGCGAAGGTGAAGATATCCCAGAATCGCAGCGCGATCACGGCGTTCCGGTTGTTGTTCTTAAAAATCTTTTTGAATGCCGGGATAAACGTTACGCTGAGCGTATTAAAAATATTATACGGTATATAGGCGATAAACGAAGGAATCGAACCGCCGAAGATCTCCTGTTGGGTCACCACGTCCCAGGAGTACCCGCCGTTTGACCACCAGCTTGTGGCGAAGGACGCCGCGAAGTTGCGCATCGCGTATTTGTTTTTCAGGATATAGAACATGGTTTTTGTGATCGGCGCAGGCTTTTGCTGCAGCAGGATCCGCTCGCGGCAGCCCACCGCCATGGCGATATTGCCCGCGGAGCCGACGACTCCGGCGAAAACGGCGGCGATCATAAACACGTTCGCCATCGGCAGGCGGATGATCTCCTTGTTGTTCAGCTCCATCAGCGGCGGAATAATGATATAAACCAACTGAGAACCCGGCTCGCCGATATAATTCGCCAGCAGACCGACGCTGATCCTGTCAGAGGGGTTCGGCGACATCAACGTGGTCATATTGTCCCGCGGGATCGAATAAATTGTTGAGAAGGTCTCCTGCAGGAACATCATAATGAACACAAACAGGATTTTTTTCGGGTCGTTGCCTGAATTCTCGCCGAAGAACATCGCGCCGGAATATAAAAGCACCGTGCTGAGGAAATAGGGGATCGCGCCGAAGACCACGAAGGGCCGCGCCTTCCCCCAGCGCGTACGCGTTTTGTCGTAAGCCATGCCCATCAGAGGATTGTTCAGCACGTCGTAAATGCCGATCAGCGTCAGAATCGCGGTCACGTAGGGCATATCGATGTGCAGCACGTTGACGAAATACAGCATCCGGTAGACCTCGAGCCCTTTTGTCACCTTTGCGGCGAACTCACCGAAAGCGGGGTACAGCTTCTCCCGCATTGTGAGCACCGGAGTATGGAACATTTTTACCGCGATCTCGCTGTATTTGCCCAGTTGTTCCGCTCGGATCGAAGCGGCGGAATGATCCTCCGCTTCAAAAAGCGCTTTTACGACCTTGCCTGATTTTTTTTCATTCACGTCACTTCACCTCCGTTTTGCAGGACGCTTTGTAAAAACCGTCGTCCGACAAGGCGTAAATCACCGTCTCACCCGGCGATATAGCCGTGACGACGCCGTTTTCATCCACCGTCGCGATTGTCTCGTCCTCCGAATACCAGGCGACGGTCCGCACCGTCGCTCTGCGGGGCGAGACCTGCGCCCTGAGCGCGTACTGTCCGCCGACGGCAAGCGACAGATGATATTTGTTCAGATTGAGTTTTTCCACGCTTTTGCGCACATAAACGGTTACCGAATCGCTGCAGCTCCAGCCCTCAAAGGTCAGCGTTGCGGTAACGGTCGCCTCGCCGGGGGTTTTGCCCGCCTTGACGTAACCGTCCTCGTCCACGGTGAGAACGCCCTCGTCGGAGCTCTGCCAGCGGATCTTCACCGCCCGGTCGTTCGGCTGATGACTGAATTTGACCGCCTCGGTCCTTCCCGGCGCCACGGTCATCGTCTTGCCGGGGCGCAGCGGCTCCGCGTCGTTCAGAGAGATCGACGGGAAGGTTATCTCATATTTGATATCGTCGTCAAAAAGGCAGTCGAGTAGAATATCCCCGTATTCCGACAGCTCCGGCACCGTTCTTGTCTCCAGCGACGCGGTCAGGCGGGTTTTCGCCTTGAAGACCAGCGTCCGGAGCCGACCGTCCGCCCGGTCCAGCTCGAAGACAAGCTTCACCTCCGGATATTCTGTCGTTATGTTTGTCGGAACGTACGAACCGAACCCCTCCGAATTCAGAAGCCGGTCAAGCTGCGAAACGCTTCTCTGCGGGAAAAAATCCGGCAGGGACGCGAGCGTCAGCGTCACGCAGACCGTATTGCGCTTGCGTTTTTCCGCGGCGCCGGTGAGCTTGCATTCCTCGCACTCGTCAAAGGGCTCGTTTTTAGATTCGCCGCAGTTGGAGCAGACCCAGCGGTCGTCTGTGCTCTCGGCGGAAAGGATCTCCGACAGCTCGGGCGCAACGCCGCCCAGCAGCACTTCGCAGGTCCCCGCGTCGCCGTAATCCGTCTCGTATTCGTGCGCGAGACCGTTCACGCCATACGATTTATCATAAAGCTCCTCAAGCTTATCCTCCGCGTCGTCCGAGGAGAAAACGCCTTCGTACTTTTTGAACAGATCCTCATAGCCGTTCTTCGCGGTCAGGGAGATATCGTCCCCGTCAAAGGAGCTGTCGCAGACGAACTTGATTTTCGGCGCGGCGGTAAGCGCCTGCGCGATCGCCCCGTTCAGCAGATCAACCGCCTCACCCGCCGTTTCGGGCAGCGGCGCGAAGGCTTCGTCCGGCTCATAGGGCGGGTATGCGCCGTCCATGTGCATCACCGAAGCGCCGCCGATCACGACGCCGCCCACGAAAAAGATCACAAGGACCGTGATCACTGCGGGGTACAGATATTTCTTATAATCGAGTTTACGCATCTGCTGCAGCCTCCTTTTTCTGTTTTTTCTCACGGAATTCCTCCCGCGCTTTTTCGATTTCCTCCTGAATTTTCCGGGTCTCCGCGGTTTCCACCACGGGCTGCGGCAGGTCTTCCAGCCGAAGCTCGCCTCGGCGCACTTTTTTCGAGATCTCGACGCGCTCTGCCATCCCCTCGTCCAACTCTACGGGAAGCCCGTCTTTCAGAACGGTACGGTTGACGATGAAAAAAGCGAGATAAACCGGGATCTGAATGACCCAGCCGAAGGAGATCGCGCAATCGACCACGCAGCCCGTGAACGCCGCCCGCGACCCGATGAGAACTGACAGAACCGCGCACACCGCAACTGCAGCCGCGCCGAACAGGGCAAAAACGCAGTTCGCCCTTGCAGCCCGTTTCATGTTGATGAAATTCAGAAGCGTGGTCAGCAGCATCGCCGCCGCGCAAAGCGCCGCGAGAAGAAAGCATCCCAGCGCGGAGGCAAACAGCATGATAACGCTGTGCTCGGCGACCGAGGACAAAAGCGCGGGGAAGCTGTGCAGGATTCCGTGCTGAAAGCCGTCCGCAAGACCGAGGATGCCGAAATCCGACGAGGCAGACATAAAGGGAAAAGTCACGCCCGCCCTTGCGACGGGCGTCAGAAGCGACGCCGCGGGCAGAAACGCCATCACAAGACGGACAACCGCGAGCCGGGACCCGATCAGCGCAGCTTTCATTTTGCGAATGAAAACGTGAACCCTCGCGTTGGAGAGCTCCGCCTCCTTCGCGTCGTGATAAAAGCGCTCGTCATAGCCGAAAAATCTCATATTCACGCCGCAATGCGGACAAGTCTGGCTGACGTCCGTCAGCCGAAGCTTCTGGTTGCAGTTCGGACAAAAAGCCATACCTACCACATCCGATCAAAAAAGATACCGCACAAACTCCGGTGAGCTCTGTACGGTATCATTAAAAAATATGAAAGTGACTTTTCGGTGACAGCCCGGTGACGTTTTTGTCACATTGGTGAATAATATATGTTTTTATCTCCATAAATCTACGGATCGCCCCGAGGATGTTTTCTCTGCCGATCTGCATGGATTTCTGTTTCTTCGGTTCTTTTATCCGTTTTTTGAATAAGACCGGATGCCATAGTTGGCAAAAATACAGCAAATCGGCGCTGAGGGGCTTAAGAAAGCTCCCCAACGCCTTTTCTTATCTGTAAATCATCATTGATAAATCAGATCGTGATTCACGATTTCCGTCGCTCTCTCCCGGATGTTGTTCATACTTGCAACCCAAAGCATCTGGTCTTCTGCCTTAAGCGCTTCTGTCACACCTTCCTGCGCGGACATCTCTTTCACTGACCGGAGAAACATATCCTCCGCCTGACGATCGATCGCGGCAAGATAATCATTTACCCGGCCGGACAGAAGCAAATCAAGATACAGCCGTTTT
>CACYHJ010000263.1 GCA_902774165.1 Oscillospiraceae bacterium | reverse complement strand
GACGAACTGTCCGAGGAAGACCGGGAAGCCTATGAGAAAACCTTTGAAGGAGAGAACGGGGAATTGCCGGAGAGCATTGCCTCCTCGGCGCTGAATGAATGGATCTTCAATGAGGATACAATCCGGGAAGTGCTCCGGATCCTGATGAAGGAAGGCCTGAAGATCGACTACGGGGATAAGCTCGGGAAAACGATCATCTTCGCGAGAAGCCACGTGGAAGCGGAAACGATCGTGGGGCGATTCCAGACTCTCTATGCTTATCTGGGGGCGGATTTCTGCAAACTGATCGACAGCCAGATCGAAAATAACCTCGGGCTGATCGATAATTTCGGCGAGCGCGATCAGTTGCCGCAGGTAGCTGTTTCTGTCGATATGATGGATACCGGTATCGACGTACCGGACGTTCTGAATCTCGTTTTCTTCAAAAGCGTCAATTCAAAAATCAAATTCCTGCAGATGATCGGCCGCGGTACCCGTCTGAGTCCCGACGTGTTCGGCCCGACGCTGGATAAAAAGGGCTTTTTGATATTCGATTATTTCGATAACTTCAATTATTTCCGCACACATAATACCTGGTCGACCGTCGACGCAAGCTCAAACGGAAAATCCTTTACGATCACACCGCAGGGAATTCTGATCAACGAGCGGCGTCTGAGTATTCTTCGCACGCTGATCGAAAAAAGCCATCCCTCGGCTTTTGAAATGAAATACAGGGATGAACTGAAAACGTTTTTCATCAACAGCGTGCGCGGGCTGTGCAATGACGATATCGAAGTGCAGTACAATATGTCCTATGTCAGCAAATACCGTACGGCCGAACGCTGGGATGGCTTTACCGACGCAAAGATCAGCGAGATCAGCGAGCATATTCTGCCGCTGCTTCCGCCGGATTCCGACCCGGCGAAGGTCAAGACATTCGATCTTATGATCTACGTGATCGAGGATGAAGTTCCCAAACGTGAAGAGGCAGATAAGGATATCCGCAAGATCCGTCACGGTTTCGGCAACGTCGGCAAAAAGATAGACGCAATGCTGGCAGAGTTGACCAAGCTCAAAACGATTCCGGCGATTGTAAAAAAGGAGAAGCTCATCTCGCAGATGCGTAACGCGGATCTGCTGTTTGACAATTTCTCTCTGGAACTCTGCGAAAGCGTCCGGAAAGAACTGCGGGATCTGATGAAGTATATTCCCGACGACGTGACGTATTATGTGATTGACGCCAAGGATTTCGTGATCGATACGACCGGCGGCGGGTCAGCGGTCGTAAGAGAAAAGAGTTATCCCGAAAAAGCGAGGGAGTTCATCGCAAAAGGGGATCCCGTTTTCGCGAAGATCCGGAATCTGGACGAGCTGACAGAGGATGAAAAGAACAGTCTCGAACAGACATTCAAGTCTTCTCTCGGAACCGAAGCTGATTATGCGGCGTGGTCCGGGAATAAACCGCTGCTTCCGTTTCTTCGCGTACAGGTCGGAATCGCCGACGAAGCGATACAGACAAAATTCGGGTCATTTCTGAACGACGGCGAACTGAATCAGCAGCAGCTTGCCTATATGAATCAGATCATCAGTTATACCCGCGAAAACGGCGATATTGCGTTCCTCGATCTGCAGCGTGTGAGCCCCTTCTGTGACGTGGATATCATGGCGCTGTTCGGGACGAAAATCGCGCATATAAAAACTTTGGTTAACGGATTGCACAGACCGATGATGTAGTTGAAAACGAACCGCTGACATCTGGAGAAAACAATGGAAATACTTAAAACATTACAGGATCACGGATCTGATCTGTACCCCGAAGATCTTGATTTTTTTGAAACCGAACTTGCCACGGGCGAGGGCTATAACGCTGCGTATCAGGCGCAGTGTATGAGCCTGATCAAAAAACTCCGCACATGGATGGACGGCGGCGACGACAGTTCCGGCGACAAAAGACAACCGTCAAAGAATCAAACGGATAAAAAAGCGTCCGGCTCTGTGGAAGTAAGACTGAGTGATCTTGCGCCGAGAGAGGCAAATCCCGTGGTTTCCTCGCTTAGCCCCGAGGAGATCCTTCGCCGCGATATTGTGTCCATGCGGGAGGCGACAGGATATAAAACGCAATTCAAATCTTTTGTAAAAAAACACGCCGAGATCGATGCCGATTATATTGAGGCTCATTTTTCCTGGTTCCTTCCATGGGAGCTTGGCGCGATCATTTCCGTTCGGCAGATGCCGGAAGAATTTCTTGAAAAGTATTTCGGCGCGCTGGATCACGACAAAATTGCAAGATACCAGCAGTTTTCCGAGAGCTTCTTTATGAAACACTTCTCGCAGATGGACGCATCCATTGTGCTGGAACACGGGAAAAACGAATGGCGGAAGAAGGAAAACCGCTCGAAGCAGCTCGACGTATTTCTCCGGTTGAAGGGGTTTCGGTAGAGGTCAGACGTCAGTAGTCAGAGGTCAGAGGTCAGTAGTCAGAGGTCAGAGGTTGGAACCGAAGGATGTTTATATGGAATCTAAATATTATAAGGATTTGATTGTTTGGCAAAAGGCAATGGATCTGGTTGTGGAAATATATAATTTGTCAAAACTTTTGCCGAAAACCGAAACGTACGCGCTTGCGGATCAAATGAGACGAGCGGCAGTTTCTATCCCTTCAAATATTGCTGAGGGACAGCAAAGACGTACCCAAAGTGAATTCGCGAATTTTCTTGCAATCGCACGGGGTTCGGAAGCGGAATTGGAAACACAATTGTATATTTGCGTGAGATTATCATATCTGCAAAGAGAACAAGTCAAAAGCGCGATATCTCTTTGCACTGAAATCGGTAAAATGCTGAATGCTCTGATTAAAAAGCAAAATTCTGATTACTGACGTCTGACTGCTGACTACTATTCCGGGAGGGAAATAACTTGATTTCTATAAATGAAGCCAAGCGGCTCATCAAACGCGCGATCCTCGCCAATATCGTCTGCGAAAAACCGAATCTTGCCATCACTCCGCTGGTATCCGGAAAACACGGTATCGGCAAATCCGCCATGATCAAAAGCATCGCGGCGGAGCTCGGCGGCGTGTGTATTACGATAGAAGGCGGGACGCTGAAAGAAGGCGAAATCACCGGTCTTCCGTATCAGTATAAAGATGAAGACGGAAAAACGAAATTCCGCTTTTTGCCGTATTATGCGGTGGAGCGTATTCAGAATGAGGAAAAGCGTCTGTTTGAAGCTGCCGGCGGCATTCTTACCGATGATTCCGCGCTTGCAGGCGATGAAAACAGATATGCACAGAATTCTCTGACTTCTGCCGAACGTGTGGAGGCTATCCGCACCGGCAGGGTCCGTCCCGTGATCATCTTTATCGATGAGATCAACCGGACGGAAAACTCAGTATACAAAGAGCTGATGAACATCCTGCTTACCCGCAGTGTAAACGGCTATCAGTTTCCCTGGTGGGTTTTCTTTGTCGGCGCCATGAACCCCAGCACGCAGAACAGCGTTTACGCAACAAACGAAATGGACCCCGCTCAGCTTGACCGTTTCATAAAGATCAAAGTCGGTGATAATGCTTCAGAGTGGCTTCGCTTCGGAAAGACAACCGGTATATCGCCGTCTATTTTGACGTTTATCAAAGATAATCCGAAATGTCTTTCTTCCGACGAAAAAGATTTGAATGATGAAGAAAAACCGACTCCTTCTCCGCGCGGCTGGGATATGGTGGATACGCTGCTGAAATCCGAACCGCTTCTTCGCGATTTCTTTACAGAACGAGAAAACGATCCGAGAACAGTCGAAAAAGACATGAAAAACCTGGTGACAGCGAAACTGGGTTCCTCTGTCGCGACGATGTTCTTTGCAAGCCTTGTCTCACAGTCAAGGGCGATCCTGCCGGAAGAGATTCTCGACGATGATGAAACGCTTTCGCACATGAAAGAGAGCCTGGAAAAGCTTTCCGCGGCAAAAAAAGTGCAGACCTGCGATCTGATGCTGAACTTCTTGAAAGAAAACTTGGAATTCCTGATGCTGGACACGGTCGGCTTTGAAAAACTGAAAAAACAGCTTTCGGTATTTGTGAAAACGCTTGATTCTTCAACCCGGCTGCTGTTCGCGCAGAATATAGCCGCAACCAATACCGACGACGGCAACAGTCTGATCGAGCTTTTGTTTGACGTATTTGAAAGCGATCTGATCTCCATTCTGGATCTTTCGGATCAGACGCGTAAGCTGATTGAAAACAGCTGACAGAAAAAGAGTTTAAGGCAACACCGCACAATTCGGGCGTGCGGATTGCGCAGTAGATTTTTTCGTCAGATTGTACAGAGTCTCCGCAGGCAACCTGACGGTTGTCAAGG